>CAZWPW010000151.1:0-4519 GCA_964635525.1 uncultured Bacteroidaceae bacterium | reverse complement strand
AAAAGGCGCATACAATATTGCCGGCAACGATGACAATCCCGACATCATCATGGTAGCATCTGGTTCGGAAGTGTCAACCTTGGTGGCCGGGGCGGAACTGCTGCGCAAGGAGGGGATAAAGGCCCGCATAGTGTCGGCTCCATCTGAGGGGTTGTTCAGGACGCAAAGCAAGGAGTACCAAGACGACCTGTTGCCCAACGGGGCGAAGATATTCGGTTTGACGGCCGGCCTTCCCGTCAACTTGCAAGGACTTGTTGGTAGCAACGGCAAGGTTTTCGGCCTCGAAACGTTTGGTTATTCCGCTCCTTATACGGTTCTTGACGAGAAATTGGGCTTCACAGCCGAGAACGTTTACAAACAAGTCAAAGAAATGTTGTAAAAACAAGCATAGATGCAAAACATAACCATAGGCTTGGCAAGCGACCATGCTGGATATGAACTGAAAGAGTACATCAAAGGCATGTTGAAAGAAAGCGGGGCAGAAGTTGCTGACTTCGGGTGCTTCTCTGCCGAGAGCGTTGACTACCCCGACTATGCGCACCAACTTGCCAATGCAATAGAAAACGGTGAATGCAAGTTGGGAATAGCCATCTGCGGGACGGGAAATGGCATAAGCATGGCATTGAACAAACATAGCGGCATAAGGGCAGCATTGTGCTGGTCTTCTGAAATAGCAGCTTTGGCAAGGCAGCACAACGATGCCAACGTCCTGTCAATGCCTGGCAGGTTCGTCAGCAAGGAAACCGCGAAGGAAATAACTGAAACATTCCTGTCAACCGAATTTGAGGGAGGGCGTCACATTAGGAGAATAGCCAAAATCCCATTGGTTTCGCAAGAGCGATAAAAGGGAGTGGGGCAAACTCTGCTACTAGCCAACTTGGTAATAACAGACACAAGTACAGATACTAAGGAAGCGTGGCACGGCCACGCTTCATGAGTATCTGTTGCAAGTCGATGTTACCTGACTATACCGTTCTTTGAATCTTTGACAAAGCTCAATATGTCATGTATCTCATCGCTCTTTGGAACTTGTTCATTGATTTTCTGCATTGCGTCAGTCACGCTGAAGTTTGCTTGCGAGAGCAGCCTGTATGCAGTTATGATGTTTTTCAGGACGCGTTCAGATATTTTGAACGATTGCGAGTGCGTAAGGATGTATGCGTTGACCCCGTGGTACATTGCCGGGTTGCCCGATACGATTACGTATGGCGGCACATCCTTTGACAGTCGTGTTCCCGATTGCACTAATGACCATTTCCCAATCTTGCAACCTTGGTTGAGTACCACGCTTGTGCTAAGTATTGTGCAATCGTCAATAGTGCAATTGCCGGCGACATAGGCACCTATGCCCACGATGCAATTGTTTCCTAACTTCACATCATGGCAAAAATGCGCCTTGTCCATGATGAAGTTGTTGTTGCCTACCGATGAATCCCCGTCAGGAAAAGTTGAACGGCTGATTACCACGTTTTCGCGGATGGTGTTGTTGTCGCCTATTACCAACTTCGTTTCAGCTCCTTTGTAGTTGAAATCTTGTGGGTCGGATCCAAGCACGGCATGCTGGTAGACTTTGTTGTTCTTCCCGAGGATTGTCCCCTTCATGATTGACACGTAGGGCATGATGACGCATCCGTCTCCGATTTCCGTTCCTGCTTCGATGTAAGCAAACGGCATGATTTCGACATCCTTGCCGATTTTTGCTTTGGGGCTTACGTTTGCTAAAGGACTAATCATAACAATCAGGTTTTAAGTTTATTGACTATTATTCATTTCTGCCGCCACCGAGTGCTTGGTACAAAGAAACCACTGCTTGCAAGCAATCAAAGTCGTTTGCCACTTGGCTAAGCCTTGCACTCAATAGTGATTGTTGTGCCGTCAAAACCTCAATGTAGGTAGATGTCCCTAAGTTAAACAATTCTTTCGTATAAACAGCAGCTTTTTCCAAAGATTCGACTTGCATGTCGTAAGCACTGGCTTTTTTGCATGCCACGTTGTATTGGAACAAGGCATTGCTTACCTCGTTTCCTGCACTGTAGAGCGTTTGCTGGAAGGCCAGCTTTGCTTCTTCCTGTTGGGCGCGTGCTGCTCGCAGGTTCGCGATGTTCGAGGCGCGGTTGAACAATGGCTGCGTTAGCGAGCCAATTGCTGAAAGAAGCCAACTGCCTGGATTGACTATTGCCGTGCCTGTAGAGTTGGTCCAGCCCGCGCTGCCGCTCAATGTTATTGACGGATAGAAATTAGCGCGTGCAGTGTTGGTGCTGTAATATGCGTAAGCCAATGAATACTCTGCCATCATGACATCCGGGCGATTCGACAGCAAGTGCAGGGGTACCCCGACAGAGAACTCAGCAGGCAGCACTTGGTCATACAAACTGCCTCTTTCTATCGTTTGCCCTGGCAGTCCGATTAGCAGCGACAAAGCATTTTCGGTTTCCCTTATGCTTGCCTCAATGTCGGGTATTGACGCGAGTATGCTTGCGTATGATGCCTCGCTCTGCGTTACAGCTGCCATGTTTGTCGTGCCTGCCACTTGCATAGCGCGCATTGCCTCGACATTGTCTTTCCACACCTCTGCCGTTTGCTCGGTGATTTTCAGTTGTTCGTCGAGCATCAGAAGCGTGTAGTAGGTGTTAGCAATGTTTGCTATTATCTGCGTCTGGACACCTTGTTTATAGGCTATGCTGTTGTAGTACGATGCTTGTGCCGCACGTTTGTTGTTCAAGGTCTTGCCGAACAAATCTATCTCCCAGCTTGCGGTGATAGGCAGTTCATAGGTCTTCGTAACGGGCGACTTGTCGAAACTGCTCAATGTGCCTTGCGGGTTAAGGTAAACCGATGGAGCATAGGCTATCTTGGCTCCGAGCAACACCGCCTTTGCCTCGTCAATCATGAGCCTTGCCGTTTGCAGGTCGAAGTTGTTTTCAAGTCCTTGCTCAATCAAGCCCTGAAGTATAGGATCTGTGAAGACCTCGCGCCACGGCAGGTTACCGAAGTTGGCCGTGTCGCAAACCAAGGTGTCGGCGATAGATACCGTGTCGCGGTATAGCCCCGCCGTGTTGATGTCATCCGGCCTGTCATATTTCCGATATATGTGGCAACTGCTCAACAAAGCAGTTGCACACATGAACAATAATATTTTGCTTTTCATCACGGTCTGAATCTTTTAGTCGTTTTTAGAATACTGTTCTATCTCCGTCCTGACATCTGAATTGTCAATGTCGTCCCATTCCATAGGTTTGACTTTTTCTTGCAAGTATTGGAATATCACGAACAATGACGGGACTACGAAAACTTGCACAATCATTCCGAAGAACATGCCGCCTATAGCTGCAGTTCCCAATGTGCGGTTTCCGTTAGCGCCTACCCCGAAGGAGAACATCATTGGCAGCAATCCTATTACCATTGCCAGCGAAGTCATCAATATAGGACGCAGACGCGCAACGGCTCCAAGCACTGCGGCGCGTGCTATGCTCATTCCCATCTTCCTGCGGTCGAGCGAGAACTCCACTATCAATATGGCGTTCTTTGCCAGCAGTCCTATCAGCATTATCAATGCGATTTGCATGTAGATGTTGTTTTCAGCACTTCCGAAGACAGGTATCACCATGTTGACAAGACCCATGATGTGCAACAGCAGGAAGCTGCCTGCCAATCCGAACGGCACTGACAAGACGACGGAGAGCGGAAGCACATAACTCTCGTAGAGCGCGCTGAGCAGCAAGTAAACAAAGACAAAGCACAGTATGAATATTATGATTGTCGAGCTGCCGCTTGTCGACTGTTCTTCACGCGTCATGCCCGTGAACTCATATCCGAAACCGATGGGCAAGTATTGTGATGCCACTTCTTCGATTGCGGCAATGGCTTGACCGCTTGTGTAGCCGTCGGTGGGTTGTCCGTTGATACGCATTGACGTGTACATGTTGAGCCTTGTGATGTTGTCGGGGCCGTATACCTTCCTTACATTGACGAACTGTGTCAGCGGTGCCATGCTTTCGCCATTGCGTATCTTGATATTGCCAAGCGACTCGAGGTTTGTCCTTTCCGACGGCTCGGCTTGAACCATGACCCTGTACATCTTACCAAAGATGTTGAAGTTTGAAGCGTATAACCCTCCAAAATATGATTGCAATGCCGACAAGATGTCGCTCGGCGATATCCCTGCTATCTTGCAGGCTGCCGCGTCAATGTCAATCATGTACTGCGGGAATGACGGGTTGAACGACGTTTGCGCAGATGAAATCTCCGGGCGCTCCATCAATCTTGCGATGAAGTCTTGCCCGACAGAATAGAAGTTGTCCAGCGAGCCGCCTGTCTTGTCTTGCAGGTATAGCTCAAATCCGTTGGATATGCTGTAACCTGCAATCATTGGCGGGGCGAAAAACAATATCTGTGCATCGTTGATTACTTTCGCCGACCGTAAATATAGCATGGCTGAAACTATTGTGGAGCTTTGCTGCAAGCTGCGCTCTTCCCAGTTCTTGAGCTTGCAAATGAATGACCCGTAGTTTGAGCCTTG
>CAZWPW010000150.1:0-4564 GCA_964635525.1 uncultured Bacteroidaceae bacterium | reverse complement strand
GGATCAAGGTACGGTTGCACTGAAATTCATAGTCAAGTAGCATGCAGCGGCATAATCCCGAAGCGGAATTATGCCGCGCCGCTATACGGCAGAACAATGTCACCGAGACCTGTCTGATTCGGGTGCACATTTCTACTGCATACCGATTCGGGCAGGTTTCGGTGTCTTTGTCTTTGCCAGTCACCCCAAGCGGGTCTCAGATTCCAAGTGGTCTTTCCAATGCTATGACTGGCACGGTGTTTGCGCCACTTTAAACATTTCTGAAAGAAAACCTAATATTAAGATCAGGCGCTGCGACGCTAATCCTCGTAAAGGTTGTAAGTTGTTCGGAGGACTTTGAACTCCGTCCGGCGGTTGAGGGCATTGCATATCTCCTGCTGCTCCTCCGGCAGCTTGAGGATGTATTCCTCCGTTAGCGTGCTGTCCTGCGGCAGGAAGTCATATTCCTTAGCTATCCTCCTCGTCACCACAACAGGCTGCGACTCGCCATAGCCCTTAGCCTGCAAACGGTCGCCGGCAATGCCGCCGGAAACAAGGTAGCCGACTACCGACTCCGCCCGCCGCTGCGAGAGGCGTTCATTGTATGCGTCATTCCCCCGGTAATCGCAATGCGAACTGAGTTCAATGGTCACGTTTGGGTTGTCGTTGAGCAAGTTGATAAGCTCGTCCAAAGACTTTTCTGATTCGGGCGTGAGCGTCGCCTTGTCGAACTCGTAGAAGATGTTGTCTATCCGTACAGGACGCGTTATCGAGGCCAAGGGAAACTCTAATTCGTAGTTGATGTCCATTTGAGCAGTGTCTGTCGACAATTCATGCTTGTAGTTGAGATAGCCCCTGCATGTTGCAAGCAGGACATAGTTGGTGTTGACCTCGAGCTGGCAAGTGAACGACCCATCGCGCTTGGTGGTATACTTCTGGTTGGTTCCATCGTCGCCAATGACTATCACATCAGCGTTGGGCAGCTCGTAGGCATCACGGTCATAAACCCAACCCGTAAGGCGGTAGCCGAATTCGGGCAACTCAAAAGAATAGAGATGGTCCCAGCCACGCCCATCGCCCCTGTTCGACGAGAAATAGCCGCGCTGCTTGCCGTACTCGAACGCCATGCCGAAATCGTCAGCACTGGAGTTCACCGGCGAACGAAGGTTCTCTATTGTCCAATGCCCCGCGCTGTCCTCGACGGCCACGAAGATGTCAAGCCCGCCCATGCCCGGATGCCCGTCGGAAGAAAAATACAGCTCGCCCTTAGTGTTGAACGTCGGGAACATCTCCATGCCGGGCGTGTTGATGCTCTCGCCGAGGTTCTCGACTGGTCCGAAGCCTGACGGCAGGATCTCGGCACGCCAGATGTCTGTACCGCCAAACCCTCCGTACATGTCGGAGGCAAAATAGAGGTAACGCCCCGTAGGGTCAACGGCAGGATGGGCATACGACGAAAGGCTGTCCTTCGTCAATTCGCATGCCACGGGTGAGCCCCAGCTCGCTCCGGTACGTTGCGAGGAATATATCTGTGCATACGCCGGGCCGTTTGTCTTCTGGATGCAACGGGTGAAGTACATCGTGTTCCCGTCGGGAGAGAAGCAGCATGCCCCGTCCTCATACTCGCTGTTGACCTCCGATTCGAGCAGTTCGGGCTTCTGCCACTTGCCGAACTCATCGACTTTAGCCACGAAGATATCGGCGCTTTTCATTCCCGTGATAGGATTGAGGTCGGTTCCCGTGGCTTCGTTGCGCGTTGAAGTGAAGTATATTGTACCCGCATCTTCGCCGGCAAAGGCAGGCGAATAGTCTGCCCGCCGCCCGTTGAACAGCTTGTCCTTCTTGACGATGTAGCGCGTTGGGTTATCCCTCCATTTGGGCAGCAAGTCGGTCGATTGGCGCCCTACTACCGCCAGCTTGTCGTCAGGGGCAAGCTCGAGGTAAGAATCAAAGCTCTCTCGCGCCTCATTGTAACGCCCTAACTTAAGCTCCACTTGTCCTTGGTATAGCATAGCCGTCGAGTCTGGATACCCATAGCGCAGGGCATTGACATAGCCCCCCCTTGCCCTCGAAGCGTAGTTTATCATCTTGTAGCAATTCGCCATCTTCCATGACACCTGCCCCCGGGTTTCTTTGTCCTTGGGCTTGACTTTGGCATAGGCGCGTCGGTAGTAATCGGCGGCATCATTGTATTCGCCACGCGAATAACACTCATCACCCTTCTTCATGTATGTGCCGAACCCGCACGAGGAGGCCATGGCAAGGGCAAAAACGATTAATATGTAGCTGCAAAGATGCTTGAGCATATCATATAATAAACTTCCCGGATAACTTATTTATTGTGCCAGGAGAGGCTTTCGGAAGCACCGGAGGCACGCCCGGACGCTTACTCGCCGCCGCCAACTTCAGAGAACGGGAGGCGGAAGCTGCACCCCTCCTTCCACCGCGAGCAACCGTACGCAGCCTTGCCCTTAACCACCACGCCTTTGCCGCAGGCGGGGCATGGCATCCCCTGCGCCACCTCTGCCGGCTTGCTTGCCTTGGCCTGACGCTTGCGGCGGGGCTTTTGCGCGCTTTCATTAATTGTTGAAGCGGCAGATATCCTGTTGTTCCCGTTGTCGGCAAGCACTGACATGACGAGGCTTCCCACCATCTCCTTGAGTTCATCAATGAATTTCTGCGCGCTGTACTGGCGGCGTTCTATCTTCCGGAGCTTGTTTTCCCACTCGCCTGTCAACTCTGCCGACTTCAGCAACTCATGGCGTACCGTTGCAATCAGTTCTATCCCGGTGGGAGTGGCTATCAAGTTCTTCTTTTCCTTGCGGATATAATTCCTCTTGAGCAGCGTCTCTATGATGGCGGCACGGGTTGACGGGCGACCGATGCCATTGTCTTTCAATGCCTCACGCAGTTCGTCATTGGCTACTGTCCTGCCCGCCGTTTCCATGGCTCTGAGCAATGTCGCCTCGGTGTATGGCTTTGGCGGCTGCGTCCACTTCTCGGCGAGCTGTGGTTCATGCGGCCCGCTTTCTCCTTCGGCAAACGGAGGGAGATGCTTGTCCTCTGTCCCCTCATTCTCTTCACCGCCGGCGTTGGCATAAACCGCCCGCCATCCCTGAGAGATAATTTGCTTGCCAGTGGCCTTGAACGCTACCGAATTGGCCTCACCGTTGACTGTCGTCGTCGAAAACTTGCAATCGGGATAAAACGCGGCTATGAAGCGGCGGGCGAGAAGGTCGAACACCTTAGCCTCAACATCCGAAAGACCCGAAGGATTGGCTCCGGTGGGTATAATGGCATGGTGGTCGGTGACCTTCGAGTTGTCGAAGACACGTTTGGGCTTAGGCAGTTTCTTGCCCGCCAAAGGAGCGGCAATAGCTGAATATGCCGTCAGGCCTTTAATTATAGATGGCACTTTGGGATATATGTCATCGCTCAGGTAAACCGTGTCAACACGCGGATAAGTTGCCAGTTTCTTCTCATAGAGCGACTGTGCCGCCTTGAGTGTCGCATCGGCTGAAAAGGAGAATTTCTTGTTGCACTCGACTTGCAACGAGGTAAGGTCGAACAACTTAGGAGGTGATTCCTTGCCCTCTTTCTTCGACACCGAAGTGACGGTGAACTCATGCCCCTGGATTACGGCAAGGGCCGCACTGGCCTCGTCTGCCGATTTGTACCTTCCCTTGGCGGAGGTAAACGTCACGCTGCGGTAGAGGGTCTTCAATTCCCAATATTGCTCCGGCGTGAAGTCACGGATCTCAAGCTGGCGGTTGACGATGAGTGCCAGCGTTGGCGTCTGAACCCTCCCCACCGAGAGGACTTGCCCGCCGCTCCCGTACTTCAGCGTATAGAGTCGCGTGGCGTTGAACCCGAGAATCCAGTCGCCGATAGCGCGCGAGAGGCCCGCCTCGTAGAGGGGTTGGAGGGCATCGTTCTCCTTCAAAGACTTGAAACCGTCGGAAATGGCCTCACGCGTCAACGACGAAATCCACAACCTCTTCACCGGGCAGCGGCAACCAGCCTTCTGCAACACCCAGCGCTGGATAAGTTCCCCTTCCTGCCCGGCATCACCGCAGTTGACAACCATCTCGGCCTTGGCCACCAAATCCTCTATCACTTTGAACTGCTTGGCAACACCCTCGCCCGCAACCAGCTTTATACCGAAACGCTGTGGAACTATCGGCAAGGCCGCCAACGACCATGTTTTCCATTCGGGACGGTAATCGTGCGGCTCCTTCAAGGTGCACAAGTGCCCGAAAGTCCACGTCACGCAATATCCGTTCCCCTCGAGGTAGCCGTCACGGCGGGAAGTTGCTCCAATGACACCGGCTATGTCGCGAGCAACGATGGGCACCTCGGCAATGCAAACAACCATTGGTCTGTCGTTTTAGGGGCAAAGATAACGAGAAAGACCGGCAGAGCAGCCATGCCGCCTGACGTAATCAGGAACGGAAAGGTCAGGCGGGAAACCAACCCGCCATCAGCCAAAAAACACGATTATCAAAAACGACAGTAAAAACACCTTTAATCTGGCAATCTGTAAAGTAAAACCGAGGAATTGCTTAACCGAAAACTTAACGAAGGT
>CAZWPW010000149.1:0-4631 GCA_964635525.1 uncultured Bacteroidaceae bacterium | reverse complement strand
AGGCGTCTTTCAAGATGGTGATCGACTCGATGTCGCTCGGGTTGATGCCGGCCATTGGGTCGATGTTAGAGTTGTAGTCATAGGTCAACCCGTTGGAATCCCTGTCGGAGTTGACGGGCATGCCGTCAATCACGTAAAGCGGCTGTGTGCCTGATGACAGCGAACCGCGCCCACGAACGTAGATGGAGTTCCATATACCCGGCATGCTCGTCGAGTTGTTTATCTGTATGCCTGGCACGGTGCCTTGCAAAGCTTGCACGAAGTTAGCGTCGCTCTTTATTGCAATTACATCTTCACCAACCACTGAGGCTGCTCCGGTAAATGCTGCTTTGCGTTGCACGCCGTAACCCGTTACCACCACTTCGTCAAGCGCTTGATTGTCGGTTACCAATCGCACCGTTACTTGCGGGGCCACGCGTACTTCTTGAGTTACCATGCCCAAATACGAAACTATCAGATAGTCATTTCCAGCGGGAACTTCAATGGTGAAGGTACCGTTCACATCGGTAACCGTCCCTATTGTAGTCCCCTTGACAAGCACCGTCGCGCCAATCACCAAGTCGTCGTTATCGTCGACAACATGACCAGTCACTCTTGTGCTTTGTGCCAGTACTGCCGTACAAGCGAACAGCAGGCTGGCTGCAATTAAAGTTAACCTTTTCATCATAAAACCACAATATTTAGTTAAACATAACATAATTATAGCATAAATACAACATCAAAACACTTTTGAATGTGATATATCCGCTTTCATCTCCAAATATCAAGGCTTAGTTTTTGTCTTATCTTTGGCAGAGAAGCATATATTTAACATCACAGGCAAATATAAGAACTGTTTGGAAAAATAAAAATTTGGAATGAAAATTTTTCGAACGTCTGCAAAAAATAAAAAACCAATGGAAAACAGCTCTGTTCTCGCTTAATGCTGCGTTCTCAATTGGTTTTTACCTTGTTATGTTTCCATGCCCAAGGCCTGCATGAAGCGTTTGATGACTTCGGGTTTCCCCGTGTGCTTGCCGTCGTCTTCGCTTAGTTTGCATGTGTCGTTGTAGAAAGTCCACAGCTCGGTTATCTTCGCTGCCACGAGCTTGATGACTATGTTCAATGGCTTGGCCCCGCCAAAATCATTGGTGAAGTGAGTCCCTATGCCGAACGATGGCTGGCATAGGTTCTTGGCGTATTGGTGTATTTCAATTGCGGTATCAACATCGAGAGCGTTGCTGAAGATTATCTGCTTCGTTCGCGGGTCAATGCCTAATGACTTGTACTTCTTGACAATCCGATCCAATTGTTCTTTGTTGTTGCCGCTGTCTATGCGCAGTCCCTTGAATAGGTTTGCAAAGTCCTCGGAGAAGTTGAGGCTGAAGATGTCCCACCCGTAGCTGTCGTAGAGGAATGTCCCCAACGCTCCTCTGAATGTTTTCCTCCAGCATTCCATTGCCATGTGGTTGGCCATTTGCGGACCGTACATCCCTCCAATGGCGCAAATGAACTCATGCGCCATTGTTCCCACCGGCAGCACGTCATGCACCATTGCAAGGTAGACGTTGCTCGTGCCAACGAACCTGCCCGGCCATTGCCTTGATTCTTGGCATCGCTTCATGGTGCCGACCGCCACATCCTCGGCTTTGAACGAGGCGCGGCGGCGCGTCCCAAAGTCGCTGAAGACGCATCCCGCCTCAAGCAGGCGTTGCGCCTTGTTCCATGTATTATTGCTGAACGCCGCGTAGTCGAACCCTTTTTCGTGCCCTGCCATGATGTAGTAGAGTTCTGAAATCATTGCAAGCACTTTGACTTCGAGCATTATAGTTTCTGCCCATGAGCCTTCGAATTCCACCGACAGATGCCCGTCGCAGTCTTGAGCAACCTTCACCCAATTGCGGTTGAAACGGTAGCCGCGCAGGTAAGTGTAGAACCATTCGGGGATGTACGGGCAACGCCTGCGCATGAAGTCGACTTCGTCATTGGTTATCGTTATGCCCTCCAGGGCTTCGATTTGCTTGGCGAGTTCTTCTGCGAAACCGTGCGGATAGCTTGCCCCGTCGCGGTCGATGAATGAATAACGTACCTGTGCGCGGGGGAAATTGTCTATCACGGCGCAGCACATGGTGAACTTATATAGGTCGTCGTCTGTGATGTGGTTGATGATTTGCCGCATTCCTTTTGTCGTTTTTGTTGAGTGTTCAACCGCCGGCGAGTGGCAACTTCGTCAATCGGCGGGTTGTTCCGTCATGGTGAAGACGAGCTCGCCGCCTTGCATGAGTTCGTCATGAGTTATGTACCCCTTGTCGCATGGCTCTCCGTTGAGTGTGACCGATGCGACGTACTTGTTCTTTTCGCTCAGCCCTTTGGCGATGACTGTGAACTGCTTCCCGTTGCTTAGGTTGAACGTTGCCGAAGGCAGTTGCGGCGCGCCTAAGACGTAACGGCATGAAACCGGGTCAACCGGATAGAATCCCGCCATGCTGAACACGTACCATGCCGACATCTGCCCGCAATCGTCGTTGCCGCACAGCCCGTCGGGGCGGTTGATGTATTTAGTGTCGCACAGCTCCCGTACCAGTTCCTGCGTTTTCGACGGCCGCCCGGCCATAGCAAAGAGATATGCAACATGGTGGCTTGGCTCGTTGCCGTGCGCGTAAAGCCCTATCAGCCCTGTCACGTCTGACAGTCCCTCGCCCATGAGCGAGGCGTCATAGATGAACAGCGAATCTAATTTGCCGGCGAATTGCTTCTCTCCCCCGTAGAGATCTATAAGCCCGTCGATGTCGTGCATTACGTGCCATGAATACTGCCATGCGTTGCCTTCGGTGTAGTCGCCTCCCACGCTTTCGGCGTGCGCCAGTGCGAAGGGGTCAAACGGGTCGAGCCATTTGCCGTCCGAGAATTTCGGGCGCATGAGCATTGTTGCCGTGTCGAACAGGTTCTTGTAGTTCATCGAGCGGTTGCTGAAGAAGGCAGCATCGCCGTCTTTGCCCAAGGCTTTCGCCATGGTTGCTGCCGCATAGTCGTCGTAAGATGTCTCAAGGGTTCTCGAAACCGATTCGGCATCGACTTTGTCAGACGGGTAATACCCGTAGGTGTCGTATGTTTGCCAGTCGTTGCGCGGGTGCGGCTTGGTCAGGCTCATTTTAATTGCTTCGTATGCTCTTTCGGCATCGAACCCGGTTATGCCTTTGGCGTATGCTTCAGCTATTATCGGCACCGAGTGGTTGCCTATCATTGTGAATGTTTCCTTTCCCCAGAGTGTCCAAATAGGCAGGTAGCCCTGCACGTCGGCGTGAGCGATGAGCGAGCGCACAAACCCCGAAACGCGCTCGGGCGCAATGATAGTGTATAACGGGTGGGCTGCCCTGAACGTGTCCCATGTCGAGAATGTGCTGTAGTAGTCGCCTCCCTCGGCGGTATGCACCGCATCGTCGGCTCCACGATACCGCCCGTCGCAGTCGGCCATGTTCATCGGTTGTATGAACAAATGGTATAGGGAGGTGTAGAAACTCTCCTTCTGGTCGTTGCTCCCTGCGATGTCTATTGTCGAGAGGCACTTGTTCCATTTCTCCTTTGCGGCGAGACGGAGTTCGTCAAATGACTTTCCGCGTGATTCGGCTTCCATGTTTCCGCGCGCCCCGTCAATGCCTACGCTTGAGAGGCTGACTTTCACTTCGAGCGTATCGCCGTCGGCGAGATTGAACGCCGCCACCCGCCTGTCGCCCTTTTCTCCTTCCTTTTTGGCAAGTATGGTTTCACCCGCCACGGGCTTGCTGAGCTCTAACCTGAAGAACAATTGCTGCTCGGCCCATACGTGCGAGACGACATGCCCTTCGAGTGTTTTGCCGTCTACCCATGACGATTCGCAAGCAAGCACGTGCGAATGGTATTGCCCTTCATTCCATGCCATGCCGTGCTGCATGTCGATTAGCAGGGATGCGGAATCGCCTTTATCGTATATGAAACGGTAGGCGGCAGTGCGCTCGCTCGCAGTTGCCTCGACTTTGATGCCGTAGTCGCTAAGCCTGACGGTGTAGTAGCCGGGGGTGGCATATTCAGTGCTTTTGTCGAAACGGCTGCGGTAGTCCTCCTTTGCGGCATTGCCAACGAACGGCTGCAGGAGCAGGTCGCCGAAATCAAGGCAGCCCGTGCCATTGAGGTGGGTTTGCGAGAAACCCCATATCAGCGAGTCGGCATAGTTGTAACCCGAGCAATAGCGCCAGCCTATGGCTCCTGTCTCGGGACTTGCCTGCACCATGCCGAATGGGAGGCATGCCCCGGGGAACGTGTGCCCGTTGTCGGCAGTGCCTATGAACGGGTTGACGTATGCTGTGTAGTCGTTGTTGGCTTCTTCGCCCCCGCTGCACGATGCAAGAGCCAATGCTCCAGCCAAGAGAGGGATGATGGTTTTCATTAGTTGCATATCCTGTTAGTGTTATTAGTGTCCGCCGGTTGGAATCTTTTCACGCCAAAGTTAAGAATCTGTTTTGATTTCCCGCTATGCGCAGATGCTCTTGCTGTGTTTTGCCCAACGCGACTGTCAGAATAACGCCATAAAAACAAGCACTATGCAAGCAAAATCTAAGATTTGCTTGACAGAAAACTTAACAAATGTTAAATAAGCCCGGTTTGCGGAAACATAC
>CAZWPW010000148.1:0-4638 GCA_964635525.1 uncultured Bacteroidaceae bacterium | reverse complement strand
TATCTCGACATCCAAAATCATTTCTAACGCCATGATGAACAATATGAACGAGCCGGCCACGGCGAACGAATAGATGTCGACATTGAAAAGGTCAAGGATGAGATTGCCGCCATAAAGGAAAACCAACAGCATGATGGTCGAGGTAAGGGTAGCCTTCATGGGCTTTATCGCCAAACCTTTTTGCCGCAACGACAGGATGATAGGTATGGAACCCAAGATGTCGATGACTGCAAACAACGTGATGAACGAACTCGCTATTTCCTTTAAGGACAAACCGGCGAAAAAACTCATAGTATTATGACTTGATTGAACGTTGCAAAAGTACCTCTTATTTGAAAGAAAACCAATCCAATGCTAAAAAACATTAAGCAGAAATCCATCTTTTTCCGCCCGAAAACCGCCCCTGATGCCTTGAATGTGCCATTAGGCGGATTGAAGCAGCCAAGCGACCGCAAACATGCGAGCGTGGCGCGGGCTGGCCTTCAATCTTTTACATATTAAATGCTTAACTTAGCACGCAAGTGTCCAACAATGAAAATCGCAGTAGAAACAATATCCGCCTTGCGCATCTTCGAAGGAATGTCATTGAATGACATGCATGGCATAGTCAACAGCATGACCTTCAACATGGCGGTGCCGAGGGCAGGGAAATTGGTGAAACGCCAAGGCGAACGGTGCGGCGAAATGCTGTTCCTCCTAAAAGGCGGCTTGAAGTCGATATACACTAACGACAAACTGCATTTCGAGTTCCAAGAAATACTCACGCCGAACAGCCTCGTCGAGCCTTATTCGTTGTTCGGCATCTCACCATGTTATGTGCGCAGCTATGTCTCGTTAGGGGAAGTCGAATTGGTAAGTATTGAAAAGCGTGTTGTCCTCAAGTTGCTGGATAATTACGAAGTATTCAGGCTGAACTACTTGAACTGCCTGTGCAGCCATGCTTTCCATTTGAGGAACGCGTATATGCCTTTCAATGAGGGTTCGGCCAGCCAAAAGATTATTCGTTTAGTTGCATCACTCGCGGAAACAACCGAGGGGGAAAAAGTCATGAGAATTAAGAAAACAGCTTTGGCCAAGTTGCTGGGCGAGTCCCCCCGTTCGGTTTCAATGGCATTGCACGGCCTCGAAGAGGAGGGCTTGGTTCGTTTGGCGAGAGAGAAAATCACATTCAGCGATGCAATCCTCAAAGAGGCAAAATATTGATGCCCCTGCTTTTGCGCCTTATTCGACATCAATACGCATGGGGTAGCAACATGGTGAGGGAAACAAATGGCACTTTTATGCAAAATACTTAATTTTGCGCCAAGCCGGGTCTTGCGTCAGGCCAAGAGGCTTCGGTATTAAAACTTAATTGCGATGATTGGGAAAATAAAAGCGTTGCTCGAGGAAGTCGGCAACATCAAAGCCGCCAACAATGACGAACTGGAGGCATTAAGAATAAAGTACTTGGGCAAGAAAGGCATCATCAACGCCCTGATGTCTGATTTCAGGGACGTGCTGCCCGAGAACAAGAAGGAAGTAGGGATGCTGCTGAATGAACTCAAAGGCAAGGCGCAAACGAAGATAAAAGAACTCAGGGAGGCTTTGCAAACAAATGATGATGCCACGGCCGGCATGGACCTAACACGAACGGCCGCACCAATAAGGCTCGGGACACGGCATCCCCTCACGGTGGTAAGGAATGAAATAATCGACATCTTCGCCCGAATGGGCTTCTGCGTTGCCGAAGGACCGGAAATTGAGGACGACTGGCATGTGTTCGGCTCAATGAACTTTGCCGACGACCATCCGGCACGCGACATGCAGGATACGTTCTTCATCGAAAGCCATCCGGATGTAATACTGAGAACCCACACCTCGTCGGTTGAGGCGCGTGTTATGGAATGCACCAAGCCGCCGATAAGGATAGTCAGCCCGGGGAGGGTGTACCGCAACGAAGCGATAAGCTACCGGGCACATTGTTTCTTCCACCAAGTCGAGGGGCTATACGTTGACAAGGATGTGTCATTCGCCGACCTGAAGCAAGTGCTATTGCAATTCGCAAAGGAGATGTTCGGCGAAGGGACAAAAATCCGCCTTCGGCCCTCATATTTCCCCTTCACCGAGCCAAGTGCCGAGATGGACATATCCTGCAACATTTGCGGAGGGAAAGGATGCCCGTTTTGCAAGGGAACAGGATGGGTTGAAATCTTGGGTTGCGGGATGTCGGACCCGAATGTCTTGGAAAACTGCGGCATAGACAGCAAAATATATACAGGCTATGCTTTCGGTATGGGAATAGAAAGAATTGCCAACCTCAAGTACCAAGTCAATGATCTGAGGCTTTTCTCGGAAAACGATGTGCGCTTCCTCAAAGAGTTCGAGGCAGCCGATTAGCCAAACGGCACCGCCAAGCAGTTGTCTTTGCCTGCAACATTCACAACATGCGGGAAACAATGTCGGCGGCGGCAAAGTATGATGAAGCAATGAGGAAACCGGATTTGTACAAGTTTGTCATAGGCTATTTCAAGGAAAAGATGCCAGTGGCAGAAACGGAACTCAACTATACGTCAACCTACGAACTTCTCGTTTCAGTAATCCTCTCGGCGCAATGCACCGACAAGAGGGTGAACCAAGTCACGCCATCGCTTTTCAAGGCCTACCCCTCGCCGCATGACATGGCCGCCGCAACAGAACAGGACATATTCGGCTACATAAAATCGGTTTCTTACCCCAACAGCAAGGCCAAGCACCTCGTCGAAATGGCGAAAAAGGTTGTCAACGATTTCAATGGGCAAATACCAAGCGGCTTCGACGAGCTGCTCTCATTGCCGGGGGTAGGGCGCAAGACTGCAAACGTCATGCAGTCGGTAGCCTTCAACAAGGCGGCATTGGCGGTCGACACGCATGTCTTCAGGGTCGCAAACCGCATAGGGCTCACCGTTGCTGCCAAAACCCCGCTTGCGGTCGAAAAACAATTGGTTAAGCACATCCCAAATGATTTGTTGTCCATAGCCCACCATTGGCTAATCCTTCATGGACGGTATGTATGCACCTCACGGAAGCCGCATTGTGATGAGTGCGGGCTTGCGCAGGTGTGCGCGCATTTCAAGTCCGGGCGCAAGCAGAAAAGCACAGTCTGAACACTTTCCGCCAAGTGAGTAGATAGCAATAAATTGCCGTTACGTGGCGTTGCCTCCAATGGAAATTGCCTATATTTGCAGTCAGTTTTAAAAATTAATTAGTTATGCAATCGATAGAAAAATTCAACTTTGCCGGCAAAAAGGCATTCGTGCGCGTGGATTTCAACGTCCCATTAGATGAGAATTTCAACATCACAGATGACACACGCATGCGTGCAGCCCTACCTACGTTGAAAAAGATTATAGCTGATGGCGGCAGTGTCATTATCGGCTCGCATCTGGGGCGCCCGAAAGGCGTGAACGAAAAGTTTTCATTAAAGCATATTCTTCCGCACCTTTCAGAACTGCTCGGACAAGAAGTCCTGTTTGCCAGCGACTGCATTGGCGATGAAGCGGCAAGCAAGGCGGCAGCATTGAAGCCAGGTGAAGTGCTGATGCTCGAAAACCTGCGTTTCTATGCCGAGGAGGAAGGCAAACCGAGAGGCTTGGCAGAGGATGCCACCGACGAAGAGAAGAAAGCAGCAAAGGCAGCGGTGAAAGAATCACAAAAGCAATTCACCAAAACCTTGGCATCGTACGCCGATTGCTATGTCAATGATGCCTTCGGGACAGCACACCGCGCGCATGCATCGACTGCCTTGATAGCTGAATACTTTGGCGGCGACAGCAAAATGTTCGGTTTCCTCATGGAAAAAGAAGTAAAAGCAGTCGAAAGGGTATTAAGCGACATCAAACGCCCATTCACCGCAATAATGGGAGGCTCGAAGGTGTCGACCAAGATAGAAATCATAGAAAACCTGCTTACAAAGGTCGACAACCTGATAATCGCAGGAGGAATGACATATACATTCACCAAAGCACTCGGAGGAGAAATAGGGGAATCAATATGCGAACTTGACAAACTCGACCTTGCGCTCGACCTGATCAAGAAGGCAAAAGACAACGGGGTGAACCTTATACTGGCTACAGATGCAAAGATTGCCGATAACTTCTCGAATGATGCCAACACGAAGGTAGTCAAAGTAAACGAAATACCCGACGGATGGGAAGGACTTGACATCGGCCCGGAATCAGAAAAAGCATTTGCAGAAGTAATCAAGTCATCGAAAACAGTACTTTGGAACGGCCCAACCGGAGTGTTCGAGTTCGAGAACTTCACACATGGCTCACGCGCCGTAGGAGAGGCAGTAGCTGAGGCAACGAGAAATGGAGCTTTCTCGTTAGTAGGAGGAGGAGACTCGGTGGCCTGCGTGAACAAGTTCGGACTGGCTGACAAAGTCTCCTACGTTTCAACTGGAGGAGGAGCATTGCTCGAGGCTATCGAAGGAAAACTCTTACCTGGAATAGCAGCTATACAGAAGTAAAACGGGATGAGTTCCTTTTCATTTATGGTAATCCTGGCAGGCTGCTTCCAACGGGGTAGCCTGCCTTTTTTAATTCACAAACTTATGGTACAGTTCAGGCGTTATTTGATTTTGGCAGCATTGGCAGCACTCCCGGCCTTTGCCATGGCGCA
>CAZWPW010000147.1:0-4653 GCA_964635525.1 uncultured Bacteroidaceae bacterium | reverse complement strand
CATCGACACGAATTCTCCTGCAGACTTCCCCGAAAAGCCTCCTATAGCTGCCTGGGAGAGATACTCCAGTGTCCAACCCGCTACTACCGAATAATAACCCAAGATGAGAAAACCCGTAAGTACGCCCATATAACCGATATACTTCCAGCCACCACGCGGAGCCAGTCTCCGGAATGCCTCCCCCATACTGGCCTTGGCGCGGCGGCCGATGGTAAACTCTGCCATCATCACCGGCAAGCCGAAGAAAAATACACATCCTAAATAAATCAGTATAAAAGCTGCTCCTCCATGGTTGCCCGTCTCGTACGGGAAACGCCAGATATTCCCCAAACCTACGGCCGAACCTGAAGCCGCCAGAATAGCTCCGATTTTGCTTCCGAAGCTGGCACGATTAACCTTTTGCATAAAACTGTCCCCTTTTATCTACATTTTTATCCTGCCACGCGCAACATCGCCTGCTCCCAATCCGGTCGTCCGTCCTGGCAAATGAGGCTTAGAGCCGCATGCTTTTGCGTTTTGCCAAGCACCGAAACGCACTTAGGGCGGCGTGTGGATGTTCATAATTCTTTTATCACAACACACGGGTTGCCGGCCGCAATAACGTTGGGCGGTATGCTTTTCGCCACTACGCTGCCCGCCCCTATGACTGCATTGTCGCCAATTTCAACTCCCTTTAGGATTATTGACCGTGTCCCTATAAAGACGTTTTTGCCGATCACCACGTCTGCACACATAGGCTTGCCCGTGTCGTTGAGCCTGTCGGCGGGATTGATCTGGTGCCAATCAGAGTCGGTTATGAGAACGTTGCCACCAATCATCGTGTTGTCGCCCAGCACTATGCGCTTGTATGCCGAGATTGTCACGGCCGAAACGCCTACGTTCCGGCCTATGATTATTTCCGCGCCTTTGTCGTTGGTAGTGATTCTCGAGCGCGAGAGCATTCCGATGTTGTTCGACTTGAATGATGAGTTGATTTTGAAGTTCCTCCCTATGCTGATTGCCGAAGACGGGAAGCGCGAGAGGTATGGTATTCCGAAGCAGCATGGCATGGATTCGAAGCGTATTCCCTTGGCAATCATCAACAAGGAGGTATAGAACGAGCAAAACAGTTTGAATGTTCCTGCCCATGCTTGGAATGTTTTTAGCCAGATGTATGCGAGCGGGTCGGCCTTGAATTTGGCGAACTTTGATGCTTGGTTCATTGTCAAGAGTTTGATATTTCGTTGTATATTTCCCACAGGGCGGCGGCAATTGCTTTCCGGTCGTGACGGATGGCGGCGGCCTCCCTTTCGTTCTGCGAGATAGCGGCGGCCAATTTGTCATCTGCGAAGATTCTACACAGTTTTTCTGCGAGCATTTCGGTTTCTTCAAAGCGGTAGAGGAAGCCTGTAGTGCCGTCGTCGACAAGATCCATCATCCCTCCTACATAGCTTGCCACTACAGGAAGGCCTGCGAGCTGTGCTTCGCAGACTGAATTTGAGCTGTTTTCGATTGCCGATGGACAAACGAAAGCGTTTGCCGACAACAATTGTGCTACCATTTGCTGTTCGTCAAGGTTGCCCAAGAAATGCACTGTGCCTTGCAACTGGTGCTTTTCAATCAGGCGCTTGATTATCTTCCAATATGCCCTGGCCTTATACCAAGGACGCTCGGCAAGGTTTGCTCCCGGCAGGAACAATTGCACATCGGGGAAATGCCTTCTGACCAATGGCAACGCTTCGAGCAATTTGTGGAGTCCTTTCAATGGGGATGACGAGTGGCATGCGAATATGGTGTGCCTATTACAACGTGCTATGTCCCAGCGTGCTTGGTAGAAACTGCCGCGCATGGGCTCATTGCATTTATAGTATTTCAACGAGGGGTTGATTGCCTGGCAATGGGCATGGTCCCAGCTGGTGCGACCTATGGCATGGTGCAGTTTCTTTATCAGCTCCACTTCTGCAATTCCCCGTCTTGCGAAGCCGTCACGTTGGTTCCGTGGCGTATCGTGCTTTAGGAGGTCACGCAGGGTGGCTTTCTTGTCCAACTCAAGCCCGGCATAGTAATAGCTTGCGCAGACGCTTACCAAGCCCTGCACTGACAGCACCGGCTTGCGGGGGTTGGCTGCGTTGAATAGCATCGACGAATGCGGGAACTCTGAACCATGCAAATGCACCACATCGGGGTCTATTGTCTTGCATATCTCATCAAGCCATTTCCTAAGCCTATTCGGGGTGTTTTTTTCGGGATAGAGATAGTAACATGCCCCGCCAACTTTGACGTTCATGAATGTGCCTCCCTCGTAGGGTGAGATGATGTGCAGGTCAAGATGTTGCGGATAATGCTCGTCGAGCACGGCTTTGTATGCCATCAGCCATGAGCCTATGGCGACTTTGGGCATCCCTATGGCTTGTGAAACTTCTGGGAAGATGATGTTTGACAGCCAGAGCACTTTCATTTTTCCATCCATGGCAAGATCTTTCGTTTGATGGTAAAGAACTCAGCTCTTATCTCGTCATCGGTCATCTTGCGTATGTTCTTGTCAAGGCATATTGACACGGCAATCCATATCATGAACATTTTCATGTTGAAAGCGTGAAGTCCGAATGGCGCCATGTCGACTAATTGCACGAAGGCTATGGCTGCCGAGGCCTTTGACAAGGCGTTGTTGCTCTTAAATCCTTGCCAGATGGCTAGGATAAAGAGGATGAGATAGAGGAACAAGTATACTATTCCCCCTTTTAATATCCATTCTAAGTACCCGCATTCGATGTGCTCGCGGTATTCTTCGTACTCATCGCTGCCTACTTCCTCGTCTACGCCAGGGCAATAGTACACTCCCGACATGCCTCGCCCTAATACCAGATCGGTGGTGTTTGCCATGTCAATGGCATATGACACAAGAACCTCTTCCCTGGTGTTTTCTGTCGCCCGGCCGGTTATGTTTGAAAACATTCCCGCGCTCTGATATTTGTAGAAAGTTATGCTGCCTATAAGCATCAATGCTGCTGTGAATGCAATCAAGAGCCTTGTCTCTATGGACTTGACTTTGCCGTTTATGAAGAGCATCACGCTCCCAAATGCCATGTAGAGAGTGTATGTGAGCATCAGGTTGCGGCGCGCCTCGAGCGATGCGGCCAGCAGGGCGAGCATCAGCACTGCGAACGACAAAAAGATGTTCCTGTTTGAGTGGTACTTGTTCGTCATGAAGATGTATGCAGCAATGACGGGGAACGTCTCAAGGAACATCTGTGTTATTCCATTGTCAGTAAGTAACATTGGAAAGAAAAAGATGAGCGGGTAAAGGTAGTTTGCCTTGAATCCGTAATTTATCAGACTGCAAAAGATGGGACGCGGCTTGAGCATCATCAATAGTACGCCCGCGTATGACAAAACGCCGTACAGGTTCGGGGAATAGTAGAATGAGAAATCTGAGCGTAAGAACATCGCTGCCAGCCATAAGACTAACAGGAAGTAAATGACGCGTGTTTTAGTGTCGCGGTTAGAAAAGTCAAACGATATGTTCGCAAGCAAGAACACCACAACGGCAAACCCTATGACAGCATAGAACAGCCTTGCCATTGGGATATGCCCGAAATGCAAATGTGCTGTGTATATTATGGCATAGGTCATTAGTGCGACCCACAGAAAGTTGTACTTCTTGTTGGTGTCGTTGATTACGAAGTCCATATCCCTTTGGCTCTTTTCACAATTATCTTGTAGTACTGCACCGGAGCGAGGAACAACCCGTTGAAGTTAGCCGCCACCGATGCTATTGGTATGGAATACATCCCCCACCCCAGTCCTTTGCTTAACAAAAGTACTAAAATAACAAAAACCAATGGCGATACCAAACTGGATAGATACTGTATTTTTAGTGCTCCTGTGCCATTCACAAAATACACGAATACGGCTCCGTACATTGTCGTAGCAAAATAGACGAACACCCACAACGATATGGCAAAGGGGATATTGACCATGTCTCCAACCCATAAGGCATATATCGGGTTTGACAGTGCGAGCATGAGAATCCCGCCGGCTGTCATTATCACCACTGCATTCAAGTATTTCTTTACCATCGACCTTATCCATGCGAAATCTGTTTTTGCATATGCTTCGGTGACCGCCGACCAGAAAGGTTGCAATATGATCATGAACACCATGTACAAGACGTTGAAGTACCTGTATGCGATGTTGTATTGCGTCACCTCTCCCATGGAGTAAAGCCTTGCTATGAGGATGTTCGATGTTTGGAATTGTATCAATGCGGCAATTTGTATTATGAAGAACTTTATGCCGAGCGTGAGTAGGTTTGCGGAATACTTCACCTTGATGTGCTTGAATGAAGGGGCACAGCTGCGGTACGTGGTGCTATAAGCAAAGAATGAGAAGAAGAGCCATACGAGCAATGGGGGAACGCAAAGGCAAAGCGACAATAAGGCAAGCGAGCCTTCGAAATGACTGCGCAGCACCAATATGGCAACCAATGAAAGGGCTTGCCCTACCATATCTATGAATGAGGAATATGCCGGGCGTTGTCCGGCTAACAACACCATGCTGAGTATCCTAAGCACGAAGGTCAAGCAGAAATAAACTACCAGTATGCTCAACGAGAGCTTTAAGTCTTGCTCGTAGGCGGAGGAAATCTTCAATAACGGGGATATGTCAACGTGC
>CAZWPW010000146.1:0-4776 GCA_964635525.1 uncultured Bacteroidaceae bacterium | reverse complement strand
GCGTGACAGGTACATAGCCAAGTTCATCGAGCCTTTGGAGGCACGCCTGAAGCAGAGCGGGCTGAAGTTCCACATCAAGGGTAGGACGAAGTCGATACACTCGATCTGGAACAAGATGAAGAAACAAAACGTCGAGTTTGAGGGCATCTACGACTTGTTTGCCATCAGGATCATCGTCGACTCCAATCCGCAGAGCGAGAAAACCGATTGCTGGATAGCCTACTCGGTGGTTACCGACATGTACCCTCCAAACCCCAAGCGGCTTCGCGACTGGCTCTCGATGCCAAAGAGCAACGGTTACGAGTCATTGCACATTACCGTGATGGGTCCTGAAGGGAAATGGGTTGAGGTGCAGATAAGGAGCGAGCGCATGGACGACATAGCCGAGAGGGGGCTTGCGGCGCATTGGAAATACAAGGGGTTGAAGAATGAAACCGAAATCGACGATTGGCTCACCCAAATCAGGGAGGCTCTTGAGAGCAATGACATAGATAGCCGCGACGAGGTTGTCAACCAGTTCAAGGTCAACCTCTACAAGGATGACGTGTTCATCTTCACGCCCAAGGGCGACCTCGTCAGGATGCCCAAAGGTTCTACGGTTCTTGATTTCGCTTTCAACATACACACGAGCGTTGGCACGCATTGCACGGGCGGCAAGGTCAACGGGCGCATCGTCCCTATCAGGCAAAGGCTGAGCAACGGCGACCAAGTCGAGATACTCACCTCGGCTTCGCAACAGCCCAAGCAAGACTGGCTTTCGGTTGCCGTCACGTCAAAGGCGCGCACGAAGATCAGGCAAGTGCTTAAGGAGAACGCCAACAGGCAGGCCGACTTGGCAAAGGAAACACTGCAAAGGAAGTTCAAGAACAAGAAGATAGAAGCCGAGGCTAGCCTGATGTCCAAACTCATCGTGGCATTCGGGTACAAAAACGAGACGAATTTCTACCAAGCCATCGGCGAGGGCAACCTTGACGCCAACGATGTGGTTGAAAGGTATGTTGAGCTGCACAACAAGCAAAACGAGACGGCATCGGACGAGGCTCCAAAAAGCGCGACAGAGTTTGAATTGCACAAGCAGGAGGAAACGAGGAGAAAGGGTAACAACGACATACTGCTTATTGACAAAGACCTGAAAGGGCTTGACTACAAACTCGCCCAATGCTGCAACCCGATATACGGCGATGACATATTCGCCTACACCACGGCAGGCTCGGGGATAAAGATACACCGCACAGATTGCCCCAACGCCAACGAGCTAAACACTAAGTTCGGCTACCGGATCCTCAAAGCGAAATGGAATAGCGGCACGGGCGGGGCGCAATTTGACATCACCTTGAAAGTAGTTGGCCACGACAGCTTGGGGATAGTCACTAACATGACCAGCATCATCAACAAAGAGCCTGGCACTTTGCTTCGCTCGATCTCGATATCATCCAACGACGGCATGTTTTCGGGGATGATGACAATAACGGTAACCGACAAGAACAACCTCGACATCCTGACGAAGAAACTGAAGAGCGTGAAAGGAGTAATGCAGGTTGACAGGAATTGAGCCATGGGAAAGTTCAGCGTGAAAAAGAGGATGAAAAGTTTCACCTTTGCCTGGAAGGGCATCAGGAACTTGGTTTCCCGCGAGCATAACATGCGCATCCACTGCTTTGCCGCAGCCGCCGTGATAGTCGCCGGTTTTGCTTTTGGCGTGAGCAAGGGGGAATGGATTGCAATAATCGTTTCGATAGCAATCGTCATGACGGCGGAGGCTTTCAACACTGCGATAGAAAGAATCGTCGACCTCGTTTCTCCTGGGTTCAACGAGAAGGCCGGCGAAATCAAGGACTTGGCATCCGGGGCAGTGCTTATCACTGCTATTGCGGCTGCTATAATAGGGTTGATTGTCTTCATTCCCTACGTTGCAAAGGCATTCGGTTGAGCACCGCGCCGTCAACTCCATGGATAAAAAGCCTGGCCGGCATCTTGCCTCCAAGACATTTGTGATAGGAATACCATTTTTGTTATATTTGCATAAACGTAACCCCATATTAATGGGTGCTAAAACTTGGCGAAATGAAAAAAACAACCTGCCTGCTTCTTATGTTTGCTATGGCTTTCTGCGCGGCAATGGCGCAAGAAGGCGCAAAAACTGCGAAAATAGTCTTTAAAAAAGAAGTGCACGATTTCGGGAAATTCCCCGAGAATGATTCATACGTCACTTGCGCTTTCGAATTCACCAACAAGGGCAATGCCCCTTTGGTTATCCACAAGGCTATTGCCTCATGCGGCTGCACGACTCTCTCGTTCCCCAAGGAGCCAATCATGCCCGGGGGCAAAGGCGTAATAACTGTTGCTTACAATGGCAAGGGAAAAAACCCGGCACCGTTCAGGAGGTCAATCAGGATTATTACCAACGGCGAGCCTGAAACAAGCGTCATATACATCAAGGGCGAGATGACTGAATCTAAGGGTGGCAAGAGCAAGGGTAGCAAGAGGAAGTAAGCGTTGTGACATCCCTGTAATCAAGAGAGATAGGTTGCGGAAAGAACGGGATTCGAACCCGTGATGCGCTTTTGGCGCATACACGCTTTCCAGGCGTGCCTCTTCAACCACTCGAGCATCTTTCCTTGCTTGCCGCGTTGCATGGCTTGCATCCATGCGCTTGGCATGCTAACTGTTAGGCAAATGCCCCTGCCGTGCAGGATAGGCATCGGCTAAACCGGGCGCAAGTTACAAATAAAATGCCAACTTGTTGCAAGACCGGCTTCACAAATTAAACAAGGTGGCGGCATTTTCATGCATCTGCGATGCCGCCTCATCGAATGCCATGCCATATATTTCCGCTATTTTTTCGACGACATGCACGACATAAAGGCTCTCGTTCCTCTTGCCACGGTGCGGCACTGGGGCAAGGTATGGAGAGTCGGTTTCAGGGACTATCCTCTCTATGGGGATGTTCTTCAGCACCTGCGGCAATGCCGAGTTCTTGAAGGTCACTATTCCGTTTATGCCGAGGTAAAACCTTGTTGTTTCCAGCAACGTTTGGGCCTGCTCAATCGTTCCTGAGAAACTGTGCGCTACTCCTGCCAAGTTCTCTCCCCTGTGGTTTGAGAGTACCGAAAACATCTCGTCAAAAGCATCGCGGCAATGCACGGCAACGGGCAAGCCATGCTCTGCCGCAAGAGACAATTGTGCATCAAAGGCTTCGAGTTGTTCACTCCTGTATGTCGTATCCCAATACAGGTCGATGCCTATCTCTCCCACTGCCACGAAGTTGCATCCGCTCTTCAAGTCGCGTTCAACGGAGGCCAGCTCGTCTTTGTAGTTTTCGCGCACTGAGGTCGGGTGCAAGCCGGCCATTGGGAAACATACCCCCGGATAGGATCGGGCGCATTGCATCAAGCTATCCATTGTTGTTGAATCGATGTTTGGCAAAAGTATCTTGTTGACGCCTCCCTGCGTTGCGCGCTGAACGACTTCATTGCGGTCGGCATCAAACTCGGGCAGGTAGATATGCGAATGCGTGTCGATTATGTTCATGGCCATCTATACAGTCCTGTGAACCAAAGAAAGAAGAAGTTCCCTTAGCGGTTCTGTGCTTTCCGCAGGCAATGACAGCGATGAGAGCCCGTCTTCGACGCGTGCAAAACAGGAAGCAATCTTTTCTTCGGCTGCTGCTTTGGCTCCCGTTGTTTGGTATATTTGCTTGAAGACGGCCACCTTCTCTTGTTCGTCAAACTTCTCGCGTTGCATCCACGCGGTTAATTGCTCGTAATCGCTGCGTGATGCGTTGTTCAAGGCATGGATGAGCAAGAACGTTTTCTTGTTGCAGACTATGTCTCCGCCTGTGTTTTTTCCAAAAACCGCAGCATCGCCATACACGTCGAGCAAGTCATCCTGCAATTGGAATGCAAGTCCGAAATTAATGCCCAAGTCATACAGTGCTTTTGCATCGCTTTGGGGCGCGCCTGCTGCTGCCCCTCCGCATTTCAATGCAGTGGCAAAAAACACCGCCGTCTTGAGCCTTATCATTTCAATGTACTCTTCTTCCGACACTTGGTTTCGCTTTTCGAAATCCATGTCAAGCTGCTGCCCCTCGCAAATCTTTATTGCCATGTCGGTGAATTCCTGCACCAATCCCGCCGACAAACGTTCAGGCATCGACATCAGTACCTTGTAAGCTATCAACAGCATGGCATCGCCTGAGAGGATTGCTGCATTGCTTCCCCATTTGGCATGCACGGTCGGGTTGCCACGGCGCAGCGCGGCATTGTCCATCACATCATCATGCACGAGGGTGTGGTTATGGTATATCTCCAGAGCGCAGGCAAGTGGCATGGCGGCATCAATGTCGCCTCCATATATGCCGCAAGCCATAAGTGCAAGGACCGGGCGCAGGCGCTTGCCGCCCAGCGAGAGCGTGTAACTGACAGGGGCATACAGTCCCTCAGGCTCGCCGCCCATATCCAACGACGCGAGGGCGGCCTCAACCTTGAGCCTTAATTCTTCCTTTGGGCTTCTCATAAACACAAACATAATATATTGGTTTATTAGTGCTTGCAACTGCGAGATGAGGTAGATCCCGCCTTTGTTTATTTTCTGTCTTTGAAGAAATTCTCCCAATATGGGTTTTCCTTGTCGTCAAAATCATACTCTATAGTGCAAAGTTACTTGTTTTTGGCTGGCTTCTTGTTAAAAATTTATCATCAAGATTGTCATCCGTTAATTGCCTCCACGCTTGAACCGAATATTGTAAAATATCAATCTGATTATCAAATATTAATA
>CAZWPW010000145.1:0-4820 GCA_964635525.1 uncultured Bacteroidaceae bacterium | reverse complement strand
AGGAAAGCTGCTTGCTTTACGTGCCTGATGACTATGTTGACGATTACAAGGCAGCCGATTACTGGGAGGATTTCTTCAATATACAAGGCATAAATGGAAGCGGAGGGTCAGGCATTGAATATACAGCGTCGTTGGTATCGAAAGTCATAGTCCGTGGCTTGGAAGTAGAGTTGTCGCTTGAAGCCGGAACGCAGGTCAGCGTATATTCAATCAGCGGCCAACTGCTGTTGAATACTACCGAACCGCACTTCACTCTGCCGTCGGCTGGGATATACATCATCTCCGCTAACGGAGAGGCTATCAAAGTGGCAGCGCATTAAGCGCGCGCAACCGCACAATGAACTATCGCGCCAAGATGGGGAAGCCCGCCTTGGCGCGGTTCTTTTCTTGCCATTGCTTGTGTATGGTTCTTCAAACTTGTCGCGCAACATAGTGCTTGCCGGTTGGCCCGACATAGCGAATTATTTGCTTCAAAGGTTTCAATCCTAAAGAAAGTTTTCGCATATTTGTATGTAATCTTTTAACCTCATTTCAAAATGTTCAGTTCATTTGGCAACATCATCCGCTTGACGACTTTTGGCGAATCGCACGGCAAGTGCATCGGCGGAGTTCTTGACGGCTACCCTTCGGGCATATCGATTGACGAGGCGTTTATTGCCCAAGAGATGAAGCGGCGCAGGCCCGGGCAATCATCCATCACGTCGCAGCGCGAGGAGGACGACAGAGTCGAAATACTTTCCGGAGTGTTCAACGGCAAGTCGACGGGCGCTCCCATAGCCTACGTTATATGGAACAACGACGGGCGGCCTGGCGACTATGAGAGCGTCAAGTCGGTTTACCGCCCGTCTCATGCCGACCATACGCGACTACCGGGGTGGGGGACGCTCTTCTGCGCGGGAGACCTCTGCAAGGAGCGTTGGCGGCGCTTTGGCGAAGATGGCTCTGAAGCAGCTCGGCATAGGCATCTATGCCTTCACCTCGCAAGTCGGCCCGGTGAAGATGGGCATTAGTCTGGGTCAGGTAGATTTCAACCTAATCGATTCCACGCCCGTGCGTTGTCCCGACCTGGATGCTGCATCGAAGATGATCGATTACATCGAAAAGCTCAAGGAGCAAGGCGACACCATAGGCGGCACCGTGACCTGCGTCATAAAGAACTGCCCAATAGGGCTCGGCGAGCCAGTATACAACAAGCTACACGCACAGTTGGGCAATGCAATGCTGAGCATAAACGCAGCCAAGGCTTTCGAGTACGGGGCAGGCTTCGAGGGCATAGAACTAAGCGGCTCGCAGCAGAACGACATGTTCTACAACGACAACGGACACATATCCACGCTCACTAACTACTCGGGCGGAATACAGGGCGGCATAAGCAACGGGCAGGACATCTTCTTCAGAGTGCTATTCAAGCCTTCGGCGAGCATATCGAAGAGCCAGGTGACCGTCAACGACAAAGGCGAGAGGGTTGACCTCAAGGCTTTGGGGCGGCATGACCCCTGCGTGCTTCCCCGCGCCGTGCCGGTTGTAGAGGCCATGGCATCGCTCGTCCTGCTTGACTTCTACTTGTTAGACAAGACAAGGCAGCTGTGACCTTTGGCCGGCATAGCCCGGCACTTTCATTTCATGTATAACAATATTCATATAATAATAGTACGACAATGGAAAACATCAACGACACGAAGGCCATGCTCGGCGACTTGTTTGACCTGCTGCGCATACCCTCAATCAGTTCAGACCCATCGCGCAAGGATGACATGCAAAGGTGCGCCTCCCTGTGGAGGGATTTGCTGCTCAAAGGCGGAGTCGACACCGCCTGCGTCATGCCAACAGCGGGCAACCCGATAGTCTACGCCGAAAAGATAGTCGACCCCGCTGCCAAGACAGTACTCGTTTACGGGCATTACGATGTCATGCCTGCCGACCCAGTTGAGGCATGGACTTCCGACCCTTTCGAGCCAGTCATCAAGGACGGGCGTTTGTGGGCGCGGGGCGCAGATGACGACAAGGGGCAATCGTTCATACAATACAAAGCCTTCTGCCACCTCGTCGAAAGCGGAGAACTCAAGCACAACGTCAAATTCATACTCGAAGGCGAAGAGGAGATCGGCTCCCCGTCACTTGAAGACTTCTGCAAGCAGCACAAGGATATGCTAGCCTGCGACATCATCCTCGTCTCCGACACAAGCATGCTTGACAAGGAACTGCCGTCAATCACTACCGGGCTGCGCGGACTGGCATATTGGGAGATAGAAGTGACAGGACCCAACCGCGACCTCCACTCCGGGCACTTCGGAGGTGCTGTCGGCAACCCCGCAAATGAATTGTGCAAGCTCATTGCAAGCCTTACCGATGCCCAAGGGCGCATAACAGTCCCCCATTTCTACGACGACGTAATAGATATCTCACAGCGCGAGAGGCAGATGATTGCGCAGATACCGTTCGACCTGGACAAATACAAAAACAACATAGGCATAAAAGACATCCACGGCGAAGCCGGATATTCAACCATCGAGCGCAACAGCTGCCGCCCCTCGTTCGACGTCTGCGGGATATGGGGAGGATACACCGGACAAGGCTCCAAGACAGTGCTCCCCTCGAAAGCATACGCCAAAGTGTCATGCAGGTTAGTGCCGGACCAAGACCATGAAAAAATCTCCAACCTCTTCTGCGAACATATAAAATCCATCGCGCCTGCCCATGTCGAAGTAAAAGTAACACCAATGCACGGAGGCCAAGGATATTTGTTCCCCATCGAACACCCCGCATACCCGGCAGTCGAAGCAGCATTCAGGAAAGCCTTCGGAAAAGAACCATTGGCCGTGCGGCGAGGAGGCAGCATACCAATCATCGCAACCTTTGAGCGCATACTCGGAGCAAAGACCATACTCATGGGCTTCGGACTCGAATCAAACGCCATACACTCCCCCAACGAAAACATGCAACTCGACATGTTCTCCAAAGGCGTAACCGCCGCCATCGAGTTCCACCGCCAGTACGACATGCTTGACTAAACGATTAATGAAGATTTTTATTTTTATCAGAAAACAACGAACTTTGCGCAAACAAAAGACCTAACAGACTAAAACAACAAAACAATGACAAAGAGTGCTTTGCAAACAGCAAGGGCAGCCTACAGCCCGAAGATGCCAAAGGCATTGGCAGGATTCACGAAAGCAACCGAAGGACAAAAAACCCAATCGGTTGCCGACCAAGAACAGATAAAGGCACTGTTCCCCAACACCTACGGAATGCCCGTCATACACTTCGAAGAAACCGCCGACAGCCCAGCATTCCCCCCAGCAAACGTCGGTGTCATACTCTCCGGCGGACAAGCCCCCGGCGGCCACAACGTCATATCAGGCCTCTTCGACGGCATAAAGAAACTCAACCCCGCGAGCAAGCTCTACGGTTTCATACTCGGCCCCGGAGGATTCGTCGACCACAACTACATCGAACTCACAGCCGACATCATCGATGAATACAGGAACACCGGCGGATTCGACATAATAGGCTCCGGCCGCACCAAGCTCGAAACAAAAGAACAATTCGACAAAGGCCTCGAAATACTCAAGAAACTCGACATAAAAGCACTCGTCATCATAGGAGGCGACGACTCGAACACCAACGCATGCGTACTGGCAGAGTACTACGCCTCCATCAACGCCGGCGTCCAAGTCATAGGCTGCCCCAAGACCATCGACGGCGACCTGAAGAACAACATGATCGAAACATCCTTCGGATTCGACACCGCATGCAAAGTCTATTCGGAAATGATAGGCAACATACAACGCGACTGCAACTCCTCGCGGAAATACTGGCACTTCATCAAGCTCATGGGACGCTCAGCGTCACACATAGCATTGGAATGCGCCCTGCAAACACAACCCAACATCTGCATCATATCCGAAGAAGTCCAGGCAAACAACTCCTCGCTCGACGACATCGTCACCCAAATAGCGACAGTCGTTGCCCGCAGAGCCGAAAAAGGCGACAACTTCGGCACCGTGCTCATTCCTGAAGGGCTCATAGAGTTCATACCCGCAATGAAAGGCCTCATAGCCGAACTCAACGACTTCCTCGCAGGAAACAAGGAATTCGCGATGATAAAGAAATCCCAGCAAAGGGAATACATCATTTCAAAGCTCTCGCCCGCCAACTCCGCCATCTACGCAAGCCTGCCCGAGAGCGTCGCCCGCCAGCTATCCCTCGACCGCGACCCACACGGCAACGTCCAAGTCTCGTTGATAGAAACCGAAAAGCTCCTCTCCGAAATGGTAGCCAAGAAACTCGCTGCCTGGAAGAAAGAAGGCAACTACGTCGGCAAATTCTCAGCCCTCCACCACTTCTTCGGCTACGAAGGCCGCTGCGCCACGCCCTCGAACTTCGATGCAGACTACTGCTACTCACTCGGAATGACCGCCGCGCAGCTCATCGCCAACGGCAAGACAGGCTACATGGCATCAGTACGCAACACAACCGCCCCCGCCAGCGAATGGGAAGCAGGAGGAGTGCCCATCACCATGATGATGAACATCGAAAAACGCAGCGGAGAGATGAAACCAGTCATACAAAAAGTGCTCGTCGACCTCGGTGGCAACCCCTTCAAAGCTTTCGCCGCAAACAGAGACGACTGGGCAATGAACACCCGCTACGTCTACCCCGGACCGATACAGTACTTCGGGCCGAGTGCCGTATGCGACCAACCCTCGAAAACCCTGCAGCTCGAACACAGCAACGCGTAGCCAGCGCGCCTATACACTCCCAAAGAGGGTGACTCAAAAGAGATTTTGAAGTTGGCCTCTTGCTGTTTCTAAACAAAA
>CAZWPW010000144.1:0-4899 GCA_964635525.1 uncultured Bacteroidaceae bacterium | reverse complement strand
GCAGAGACACCGCCGACAATCAGCGCCAGCACGTTCGGTGGTATGGATAAGGATAGCTGCATACTGTACGTGCCTGACAACTCGGTTGACTATTACAAGGAAGCCTTGTACTGGAATGAGTTCTCCAACTTCATCCCCATGGGCGCAAAATACTGCGGCGACAACCTGACGTGGAGCATCTCCGGCGACACGCTGGTCATCGAGGGCTACGGGGATATGTGGGATTACAACTACACAGAGATTAGCGATCCTCCATACTACAAGACCACCGCACCTTGGGCGGATTCCAGCTTTACGCGCGTCAACTTCCCCGAGGGGATTACCTATATCGGGGACTGGGCGTTTGCCTATTGTACCTACCTCTCTTCCGTTGTCCTGCCCGGTTCGATGAAGAGCATCGGAGAGTATGCGTTTGCCCAATGTTCCTCCCTCTCCTCCATTGACCTGCCCGCTTCGTTGACGAGCATAGGGGAGGGTGCGTTCTGGGCGTGCACTATCCTCGAGACTGCTGACCTTTCAGCCTGTACCGCGCTGACGAGCATCGGGGACTGGGCGTTTTCCGAATGTTCCTCCCTCGCCTCCGTTGACCTGCCCGGTTCGTTGGAGAGCATCGGGAACCATGCGTTTTACTATTGCACCTTACTCGATACCGTTGACCTGTCTAAATGCACTACGTTAGACAGCATCGGAAATGGTGCGTTTTACTATTGCACCTCCCTCGCCTCCGTTGACCTGCCCGGTTCGTTGGAGAGCATCGGGAACCATGCGTTTCAGTATTGCACCTCCCTCGCCTCCGTTGACCTCTCGGGATGCACTGCGCTGACGAGCACCGGGAATTATGTGTTTTCCTATTGCACCTTACTCGAGACCGTTGACTTGCCTAATTCGCTGACGAGCATCGGGGGCGCTGCGTTTGATAATTGCACCTCCCTCGCCTCGCTTGACCTGCCTAGTTCGCTGACGAGCATCGGGAGTCTGGCGTTTTACTATTGCACCTCCCTCGCCTCTGTTGACCTGTCAGCCTGCACGGCACTGACGAGCACCGGGAATTATGTGTTTTCCTATTGCACCTCCCTCGCCTCTGTTGCCCTGCCCGCTTCGTTGACGAACATAGGGGATGCAGCGTTCTGGCGGTGCGATAGCCTCAAGGCCGTTGACCTCTCAGCCTGTACCGCGCTGACGAGTATCGGGGACTGGGCGTTTTACGAATGCACCGGCCTCAAGAGCGTCGACCTGCCCAGCTCCCTCACGAGCATCGGGGAATGGGCGTTTTACGAGTGCACCGGACTCGAGACCATGACCGTGCGTGCTGAGACACCGCCAGCAATCTACGAGAACACGTTCTACAATGTGGACAGGTATATCCCCGTGTACGTACCTGACGGCTATGTTGACGACTACAAGGCAGCCGACTACTGGGAAGAGTTCTTCAATATCCAAGGCATAAATGAAAGCGGCGGGTCAGGCATTGACTCTGCAGCATCGCTGGCATCGAAAGTCATCGTGCGCGGCCTCGAAGTGGAGCTTCAGCTTGAGGCTGGCACGCAGGTTAGCGTCTACTCCATAAGCGGTCAACTGATATTGAAGACCAAGGCCTCGCGCTTCACTATGCCGTCATCGGGGATATACATCATTTCCGCAGGTGGAGAAGCAATCAAAGTGGCAGCGCATTAAGTTCTACAGACACGCACAATAAACTATCGCGCCAAGATGGGGAAGCCCGCCTTGGCGCGGTTGCTTTATTAAGCCATAGCCTAATTTTGCATCCATGCGTTGCATTCTACCCAGGCATTTTCCTGCAATGCCATACCCTTTAATCGGTTTTATCGGTGCGATTGCATTCTTAAACAGATTCTTCCATATATTTGTGTTTGGAATGAGTGAAGTGAAACGACAGATGCGTGCGCGGCAACGAGGTATGGCAGGAAAGGCCTTGACGGAAAAGGTTTTCCTTGCGTCATTTGCATTCTTCGCGTTCGTTGCATCCGATGCTCATCCCAATCCTGCAAACATGTTCAAAGTAGCTGAAATAGCCGATGGCTGGACGTTCCGCCAAAGCATAGAGGGTGCTGATAGCTATGAGGCATCGGTCCCCGGCACGGTTCATTCCGACTTGTTGAGGCACGGGCTTATCGACGATCCGTTCGAGGGCATGAATGAGCATGATATAGGATGGATCGAGGAGTGCGATTGGGTGTATGAAACCAGCTTCGACATAGATTCTTGCGACATGGCCGGCTATTCGCACATTAGGCTGGCATTCGACGGGCTCGACACTTTTGCCGAAGTCAAAGTCAACGGCACATCAGTGATACAAGCCATGAACATGTTCGTCGGCTACGAAAAGGAAATAAAGCATTTGCTGCATGCCGGGACGAACAAGTTGGAAGTGAGGTTTGCATCTGCGACAAAGTCGGTGATTGGCGACTATGAGGAAGCCGGCATAAACTATCCGGCCGACAACGACAGGGATGCCCGGCACTTGAGCGCATACGCCCGCAAAGCCCCCTACCACTACGGGTGGGATTGGGGGACGCGCATGGTGACGTGCGGTATATGGCGCCCGGCAAAGTTGCATTTCCACAACGGGCAAAGAATCGCCGGCACGCACGTGACCACAACGGGCATCGGCAGCAGCGCGGCAATGCTCAACAGCCACTTGGAGATAGAAAGCGACAACGAGTCGGCCGCAATGCTATGCGTCAGATGCTCGCACAAAGGCAATGTGGTGTTCGAAAAAGATACCGCACTGGTCCTCGACAAGGGCATGAACATCATCGATGTTCCGATAGAAATCGAAAATCCAGAGCTGTGGATGCCCAACGGATGGGGAGAACCTAACCTCTATGAAGTTTATTTCACGTTGAATGACAGCCAAGGCCAAACCCTCGCCGCGCACAACATGACCTACGGCATCAGGGAGATTGAGTTCGTCAATGAAGACGATTCTATCGGCAAGAGCTTCTATTTCAAAGTAAACGGCAAACCTTTGTTCGCAAAAGGGGCTAACTTCATCCCGTTAGACATGACTTTGACAAACATCGGCAAGAGCGGCTACGAGAGGTTGTTCAAGGACTTGGCCAGGGCTAACATGAATATGGTTCGTGTTTGGGGCGGAGGCATATACGAGGACGACTATTTCTACGACTTGGCCGACCGCTACGGGATATTGGTGTGGCAGGATTTCATGTTCAGCTGCTCCACTTACCCGGCGACAGGCAAGTTCTTGGAAAATGTCAGGGATGAAGCCATCTACAACATAAAGAGGCTCAGGAACCACCCTTGCCTCGCGCTATGGTGCGGCAACAACGAGATTGCAGAGGGCATGAAGTACTGGGGATGGGCAAAGAGATACGGCAGCGAAGTGTTCGCGCAAATGGAAGCTGACTACGACAGCCTTTTCCTTGAACTGCTGCCGGGGCTTGTAGAGGAGCATGACGGCAGCCGGGCATACATCGACACCTCGCCGCAGGTTGCCAATTGGGGGCGTCCTTGGACTTTCTCCTACGGCGACAGCCACTATTGGGGTATATGGTACGGCAAACAGATGTTCGAGGTTATCGACACGTGCGGTTTGCGGTTCGCAAGCGAGTTCGGCATGCAGTCATTCCCCGAGATGAAAACCATAGAGGCCTTCGCCTCCGGCAGCTCTGAACTCGACATTGCATCACCGGCAATGACCAACAGGCAGAAAAGCAGCATCGGCAACGAAACAATACTCCATTACATAAGCAACTACTACCAAATGCCCGGGTCGTTCGGTGATTTCGTTTACCTGAGCCAGCTCGTCCAAGGCCATGGCATCAGCTACTGTATAGAGTCGAACCGCAGGAACCGCCCGGTATGCATGGGCAGCCTCTACTGGCAACTTAATGACTGCTGGCCTGCCATCTCGTGGTCGGCAATCGATTACTACCGCAACAAAAAGGCTCTCTACTACATTTCAAAAAGAGCGTTCAGCCCGGTAATCCTGTCAGTGGCACGCGAGGGGGACGAAGTCGGGATATTTGCCGTTTCCGACCTTCTCGAAGAGCTTAACGGGTGCACGCTCTCTATCTCGGTGCATGATTTCGAAGGCAAGGCATTATATGAGAATGCAACGGAGTGCAGCATAGCACCCAACTCGTCGCAAAAGATATTCAGCAAACGAATAGACGGCATCATGCCAGAGGGGATGCAAGAGAGGACATACCTCTATATTGCTTTGACAAACGACGAGGGTGAAACAATCTTCTCGAAAACCCATTTTTTTGTGAAGCCAAAGTTCCTGCAGCTCCCGAAGGCGGAAATAACCAGCGACATAGAACTCGAAAACGGCAAAGTCATAATCACATTGGCATCGGGATGCCTTGCAAAAGATGTGTTCGTTGAGATACCTGTGCACGGAGCCGACTTCACTGACAATTTCTTCGACATGTTGCCGGGCGAACCAAAGACAATAGAAATATCCGGCGACGGGATTACATACGAGGCTGTAAAATCAATAAAAATCACATCATTGTCAGACACAATGAATTAATGAACGAGAAATATGGCATATATCCTTGAAAACTGCGCTTACTCGGCCATGAGCGCGCTGTACGCGCAAAACGGGGGGGCTGAGCGAGTTGAGTTGTGCGCCAACCCTTCTGAGGGAGGCACTACCCCGTCGTACGGCGAAATATGCGCCGCACGCAAGTTACTGACTACCACCCGTCTGAACGTTATTATCCGCCCCCGCGGGGGTGACTTCCTCTACGACGCGAACGAGATTGGCATAATGCTCGATGATATTGAGATGGCCAAGCACATCGGGGCTGACGGAGTAGTTTTCGGCTGCTTGACAGAAGACGGGGGGATAGACACCAAAAACCTTGAGCTGCTCATGGAAAAGGCAGAAGGCATGTCGACTACCTTCCA
>CAZWPW010000143.1:0-4981 GCA_964635525.1 uncultured Bacteroidaceae bacterium | reverse complement strand
ACAAATTTGCTACCGACACTATCGCCCTCTCGCAAACAGGGCAGAAACTCTTGGCCGAATTGTTCTTCATGCGGCACTCTTCATACACCGGGCGGAACACGCCGCGGCTCATATAACCGCCACCCTCGTAAGCACCAACCTTGCCGGAAGAGGTATCAGTTGTGGGAATGTCAACGCCAGCCTCAACCATGTCCTGCCACTTCGAACCGAAATCAGACAACGTAGTCAAATTAGGCTCCCAAGGCTCGGCACCGCCGGGAGTGTACAAGGCCAACGATATGTCGCCCTCATAAAAATACTCATCCCCCAAACCTGCAAAACTGTGCCCGAACTCATGCACCAGCACCTGGGGGTAGCCATCCAAATCCGACGTGAGCATGTAGAAATTGTATATCCCGCCGCCGCCGTAAACCTTTGAATTGGCCACGACAATAATCTGCTCGTAAGGGATGCACTCAAGAATGGTGTGCAAGGCCTTCAAGTTTGGCGTCGTCAAATAACGCTCCGAATAGAAGGTGTCAAAATGCGCGCCTAACACCGTCTCCTTCCAAACGCCCTCGCGGGGAACGCTAACGCCAGAATCATACGAAAATGTGTCGACCCGGATGACGTTGAACATGCCGCGAATGCTGTCGAAAGGATTGTGAGAGAACAACGCGTCGACAACCTTGCGGGCATCCTCCTCCCATTTGTCCTCCTCGCCGAAAGAGTAACCCTCTGGCACAAGAGCCACGTCAATGCAATTGCGCGAATCGCCGTTCTGCATGACGTAGCAATGCCGGGCAACTTGCTTGCCTGACACATCCCTTATTAATATGTCACCAGGACTTACCGCTTGCACGTACTGCTTGACGTAATCGCCCGAAGCGTCACGGAAATAGACTTCAACAATGACATCTCCCTTCGGGAAAGGAACTAATATAGGATTGGAAAACGACTTGGTAACAGACAAAGCCTCATCAGTCAACGCCCACTCGTACATGAGGCTCGAAAACGCGAACTTGTACAAAGGAGAGCCAGTAGCCCGGTCACTGACAAGCAAATAGGCATTGCCCTCGGGACCGCAATCCAGCAAGTTCGAACGGCGGCCGTGCCAACCGTCAAAAACCGTCATGCCCTCAACAGAAACAACAGTGCCATCGCTGTTGCCCGAAAGCACGAAATCTATCCTCAAAGTCCTGTCATCGAACCAATCGCCAAAACTTGACGCACGCAAGCCGCACGAAAGAAAAACAACGGCGGCAGCCGAAACAATAAAACGCTTGACCATCGAAACACGATATGATTGCCCGTGGCAATGAAATTATACACGACAAAAATAGCATTAATTATCTTTCAGTCAAACCGAGGGCGCCACAGGCAAAGGAAATATTAATTATTCTTCAAAACTTGCAAGTTTTGCGCAGCTTTGAAGAAAATGCTATTTTTGTACGTCACAAAACAAATACGGCGAATGGATAAACTCAGTTACGCATTAGGCCTCGGAATAGGGCAAAACCTAAAGAGCATGGGAATAAAAAGCCTTAGTGCCGAAGACCTTGCAAAAGCTATAAACGACGTACTTGAAGGCAACCAGACAGCCATGACGCACGCCGAAGCAAAAGACATTGTAAACCAGTTCTTCACAGATCTGCAACACAAGGCAAACCAAGAAAACATCGAAAACGGGAAAATACTCCACGAAAGGAACAAAACAAACCCAAACATAACAACACTGCCAAGCGGATTGCAATACGAAATATTAAACAAAGGAAACGGGAAGACACCGACGATAAACGACAAAGTCAAATGCCACTACGTCGGAACATTAGTCAACGGACAAATATTCGATAGCTCAATAGCCAGGAAACAACCCGCAACATTCGCCGTAAACCAAGTCATACCAGGATGGACGCAAGCGCTACAGCTAATGAAAGAAGGCGACAAATGGAGAATCTACCTTCCGCACAACCTCGCATACGGCGAAACAGGAGCAGGTGACGCAATACCGCCATACGCAACTCTGATTTTCGAAATCGAACTACTGCAAATAATCTAACTAAAACAAACAAAGAATGAAAAAAACAATCTATGCGGTTGCAGCAGCAACCATGCTCATCTGCTCACAAGCATGCAACAATGTACCTAAAGCAGATCTCACCGGAGAAGTCGACTCACTATCGTACTCAATAGGAGTAACGCAGTGCGATGTGAGGCTCAAAGACATGCTCAACATGCAATTCGAAATTGATTCGACAAACTACAACGCACTCATCAAAGGATTCCTTAAAGGAGCCAACACAACAAACAAAGACAAAATAGCCGAAGCAATCGGGTTCCAGCTCGGAATGCAGTTCGGGGAATCAGCGCTCGAAAGAAACTCGGCATACTTCTTTTCAGGCGACACGACAAAACTGCTCAACAAAGATGCAATAATAAACGCATGGGTCAACACCTTCCTCGGAACAGACACCAAACTCAACCTTGAAGAAGCACGAGGATTCATAAACGACTTCCAAACAAAGCTCCACGCACAAAACATGGAGAAACAATATGCCGACTGGAAAAAACGCAATGAAGACTTCCTCGCAGAAAACGCAAAGCAAGAAGGCATTATAACAACCGAGTCAGGGCTGCAATACAAAATGATCAAAAAAGGCACCGGCAAGATACCAGACGAAACGACTGAACTCTACGTCACTTACACTGGGACGCTCGTTGACAGCACACAATTCGACAGCAGCTACAAAGAAGACAGGAAAACGAAAAAAATGAAAAACAACCCGCTCAAAACCAAACCTAACGGAGGGGTAATCGAAGGGTGGAAAGAAATACTGTCAACCGTGCCGGTAGGCTCGAAGCTGATACTCTACGTTCCCGCTGAATTAGGATACGGAGCGCGGCAAATGGCAAAAATCAAGCCTTTCTCGACTCTGATCTTCGAAATGGAAATCAAAGACAAAGAGTAACAAATAACTGAAAACAAACTACAGCATCCCGGCTGCCAGCGAAAGCAGGAAGCCGGGATGAGCTTTCTAACACCAGACAACACCCTGCCCTTTGCCAAGAACAACACCGGGCAAAGCCAAACAACACCTGACAATAAACTCCTATGCTTCAGGTATAAAGAAGCAAAACACAAGACGAAAAGCACGGCAGGACAGGATGCAATCTTTCCTTGGGAAGCACGCAAAGCCGTCCCGCATAGCAAGCAATCTTTATTTTTAGGTTAAAAATATATATTTTTACGGTGCAAACATATATTTTTACCTTAAAAATACGTATTTTTAAGGTAAAAATAAAGATTACATACTACCCAAAGCAACTTTCCATCCTGCCCAAGGAAAGATTGCATGCCGCGCGCGAAAACTTTGCATGCGGCGCAGATTGGCAAGCGGGGGCAAGTCGCGAACTTTTTGTATTTTTGCCACCATCATGCCACGGTGGCATGGAGCGGCCAAGGCAGCGGGTTTCCACGCCTCCGCCTGCCGGCAAAGGCGCAGGACGCCGCTCCCGTCCGCCACTGGCCGGCCTTGCATCTGCACGCAACAACATAACATACCTTGCCATGAATACGATGAGAACTTTCCTTTATGCCGTTCTTGCCTCGGCAATGGCAGCCGGCATCTCGTGCGGGAGCCAGGACCAGACAAGCGACATGGAGCCCGTCGACTTCGTCAATCCCTACATGGGAGCCATCAGCCACCTGCTCATGCCCGCCTTCCCCACCGTGCAGCTACCCAACAGCATGCTGCGCGTTTACCCTTGCCGCGACGATGCCACGGGCGACCGGCTGCACGGGCTTCCTGTGGTAGTGACCAACCACCGCGAGACATGGGCCTTCGCCCTGTCCCCACTCTCCGGAGAAGGGAGGAACATAGAGGCGATACTCGCGCTGAGCTACGACAACGAGACCGTCAAGCCATATTTTTATTCGGTTTTCCTTGACGAGGAGAACATCGACGTCGCCTTCGCCCCTTCGCACCAATCGGCCATCTACCGCTTCTGCTTCAACAACGACAGCACGCACTGGCTGGTGCTGGCCACCAAAGGCGGGGAGCTGCGAGCCGAAGGGAACAGTATAACCGGGTTCCAGAGGCTCGGCGGCGGCACGAAGGCATATATCTCGTTGCTCACAGATGCCATGCCTGACGAGATTCTCGCCATCGGAAGCGACGGCGCACTGCTTGCCGGTACGATGCAGGCAGAGGGCGACACGGTTGCCATCGCCATGAGATTCCCGCCGTCAACGAGATCTCTGTCAGCGGCATACGGCATTTCGTTCATCAGCTGCGAGCAAGCCGAGAAGAACAGGGCAAGGGAGATAGACGTTTTCAGCTTGCGCCGAGTCGCCGAGGCGGGACGCAAGGAATGGAACGACAAGCTCGGCAGGATAAAGGCCGAGGGCAGTGACGAGGAAGACTTGAGGGTTTTCTACACTTCGCTCTACCGGTGCTACGAGAGGCCGGTGTGCATCAGCGAGGACGGGCACTACTTTTCAGCCTACGACGGCGAGGTGCACGACGACGGAGGGCATCCTTTCTACGCCGACGATTGGATATGGGACACTTTCCGTGCCACGCACCCCCTCAGGATACTCATTGACGCCGAAGCCGAGGTTGGGATAATCAATTCCTACCTCCTCATGGCTGAACAGTCGGGCACGTTCTGGATGCCCACATTCCCCGAGGTGACTGGCGACACGCGCCGCATGAACTCGAACCATGCCGTGGCTACCGTGCTTGACGCATGGGTGAAAGGGCTCGAAGGGTTTGACCTTGCCAAGGCCTACGAGTACAGCAAACGCGGCATTGAAGAGAAGACGCTTATCCCGTGGTCGAGCCTCCCGGCGGGATGGCTTGACGATTTCTACAAGAAGAACGGATACATTCCCGCACTGCGTCCCGGCGAGGCGGAAACGGTAAAGGGTGTTTCCATCTGGGAGAAACGGCAACCCGTTGCCGTGACGCTTGGCACAGCATACGACCAATGGTGCCTCTCG
>CAZWPW010000142.1:0-5132 GCA_964635525.1 uncultured Bacteroidaceae bacterium | reverse complement strand
GGAAAAACGAAAACCATACCTGCTCTACGAAGAATAAAATACCGACATCAGAAAGGCCGATACAAAATGACAGCAAATCAGCCATAATCCCGGCAATATGCAAAGCAAATCCAAGGAAATGCTTAACTGAAAACTTAACAAGAGTTAAATATGCCCGGCCTGCGGAAACATACAACCCAAGGAGGGAAAACATACAACCCAAAGCCCAAAAACATACAACCCAAGCCGCCCTTGGGTTGTATATCTTTTTGTCACTTCGCCGAGGTTATTTTTCCCAAGCCGAAACAATGGACGCGCAACCTGCTTGCCATTGACAAAACAATCTATATATTTGCAATATCCGGAGAGGAACAACATGCCATACCGAAAATCACGTAAAACACGCACGCCGGCAAGGCGCAAGTTTCAAGGCACAATAAAGTATATACATTAAATAAACATATAATCATGAGAAAATTCTACATAGCATTAATTTTGGCCTGCATGGCCTTGAACCCGGTTGCCGGGCAAAACAAACTCTCACCGTTGCTCAGGCAAACACTATCGGAGTCTGCCGCCGTTGCATCACCCCTTGATGGCAGCATGATTAAACCTGCCAAGGTAACAAGGGCGGGCGAAACGTACATTTCCGCCTTTGTGCGCTTCAACGACCAAGCGGCAATTGACAGCCTCGAAACCTACGGAGCAATCATAAGGACAAAGACCAAGAGCTTCGTCACGGCGTTCATCCCGGTCAATGCCATAGAAAAGGCGGCAGAGCTCGCAGCCATCGATTACATTGAAATGGGATCTCCCGTAACACAGCTTCTGGACGAGGCAAAAGAAGCGTCAAATGCCAATCAAATGCTACAAGGCACAGGGCTGCCGCAAGCCTTCAACGGTGAGGGAGTGGTTCTTGGAGTGATAGACAACGGATTCGAGTACACGCACCCGAACTTCTACGACGGCGAGCGGAACAACTACCGCATAAAACGCGTCTGGCAGCAGCTCAGCAGCGGCGATGGGCCTGAAGGCTACGACTACGGGAAAGAAATGACCAGCCAAGAGGAAATACTTGAAGCCGGCACCGACGCATCCGGGGCAACCCATGGGACACACGTGCTGGGCATAGCGGCAGGAGCCGACCAAACATACGACTACGCAGGGATAGCGCAAGCATCGGACATAGTCCTCGTCGCCTTGGACGGCAACGACATAATGGATGGCGACAACACCAAGGTCATTGACGCTATAAACTACATCTTCGACTATGCTGACGAACAAGGCAAGCCGGTGGTAATCAACATGAGCTTGGGCTCATCCATCGGCCCGCGCGACGGCACGTCATCGTTCGACCAGATGTGCGACGAGCTACTAGGGGAAGGAAAAATCCTTGTCGGGGCATTCGGCAACGACGGGGGCTCAACATGCCACACGTCAATGACATTCAGCGGCGAAGGCGATGACGAGCTGAAAGTCCTCTATGAGTTCACCTACACCTCTACGCTGGCATCATACACTGAAATATGGGGAGAAGAGGGCATGGACCTCACCATAACGCCCGTTGCAGTGCAACAAAGCAACGGAAGCTTGGCCTACCAACTCGAACCGCTCACTATATCCGCTGACAATGACTTTGAAGACCAGAAAAGTTACACCTTCGGCTCCTTGAGCGGTACATACACGGTGACTGCCGAGATAAACCCACTCAACAACAAGCCGCACTTCTTCATCACAGTATATTTCAGTTCAAGCATCAACTACCATCTGGGCTTCCACCTCACATCCGAATCACAAGGCACGGTGCATGTGTGGACTGAAAACGTGTACAGCGTCATAGGCAATAACGGGGTTGAGGGATATGCCGAGGGCGACGACCTGTACACAGGCGGTGAACTGGGAGGAACAGGAAACAGGATTATTTCTGTCGGAGCATACGTGACGCGTGACTATTACGAGCAATCATCCGTGCAATACAAGTCAGGGGAGACATTGGGCGAGCTGGCAAGTTTCTCAAGCCACGGTCCGAGGGTTGACGGGAGAATGAAACCCGAGATATCCGCGCCCTCGTCGTATATAATATCCTCAGTGTCTTCGTATAACACAGCAGCTCCACGCATAAGGAGCAACATCAACATTGACGGCACCAGGTATTATTTCGGCTATATGCAAGGCACTTCAATGGCCTCGCCGTTCGTTGCTGGAGTAGTGGCGGCATGGCTGCAAGCAAAACCAGACTTGACACCGGAAGAGGCAAAGGAATTCATGCAAGCATCGGCAATAAACGATGAATTCACCGGCGACATCAAAGAGACCGGCGACAATGATTGGGGATACGGCAAAATCGATGCTTACGAAGGCGTAAAGCTATGCTTGGGATATGATGGGTCAGGCATAGGCAGCAACAGCGCGCATAGCCTGAAGCCTGTAATCGTCAAAAACAACGACGGATACGCTACGCTGCTCTTCACTACCCAAATGACCAACGCAACCATAACGTTGCTAAGCACCGACGGGAAAAACATAATGACGACAAAGGCGAACAGCATAGCTGCCGGAGAAGAAATTGACTTGAAACTGCACCAGTGCAGCCCGGGCATATACCTGATCAGCGTGCAGTCTAACGAATGCCAACGCCAAACCGAAAAGTTAGTGGTAAACTAAACCTTTGCACAATAGATGGTGAAGCACAAGCGATAAAAAAGCCCTGGCCTTCTCCGGCCAGGGCTTTGATGTATAAACGCTAAACCTTTACGGCAGGCCAGCCTGTCAACGATTGACTAACTTGAAGGTTTCTATGCCATTCTTCCCTGCCACTGACACGATGATAATGCCCGAAGGGAGATTGCCAAGCTCATGCACCGCTCCGCCTTGCAATTTGCAATGAACGTGGCATGTTCCGTCAAGCCCGTAGACTGCTATTGACGCTATGCCTTCGACGTTAGCCAAATCAACGAACACTATGCCGCCCGATGCCCACGCCTTAGCTTTGTCTTGTTCTGGAGCGTCGGCAACCGAAAGCCCAGGGTCGTCCATGTTTCCAAAGTCAGCTTCCGATACGACGGCTGCATTCAAAATCTCGTCGGTGGCGGGGTCAATGAGCAGTGCAACCACTTCGACGTTGCTCTTGTCAAGCACCGTTGAAGGCAGGGTCAAGGTGTTTTGGTAGAGTGCAGGGGTGTAGGCCTTGAATTCGGTGTAGGCTTGCTCTCCGCGTATCTCCGGATATATGCCCCGGGCAACATCAGGATAATGGATTTGATCTGAAGTTATCGGGTTGCCATATTTCTCATAACCTCCCATCGTGCCGAGCGACCCGCCAGAATAATAGTTGGTTTGATTATAGTTGGCATCGCCGGGCTGGTATACATCCTGTTCCAAAATGACGAGAGCCACATTATAATTGGCCTTGGTTGCCGAAAAGATGAAATTGGTGTATACGTTGACATCAATCGCAGTTTCTGTATCGTCAGTCCATTGCGCCCTGACGTTGATGCCGGCGTAAACCCTCTTTTCCAATGCGTCTGCTATGGCTGAAAGGAATGTGTCTGGGAAAGGCGAAATGCGCGTCACACGGTTGCACACTCCTGCAGGATAGCCCGCGTCGCAGAACTCGGCTATGGCACTGTCGTAGTAGCTGTTAGTCATGACATCCTGGTTGTGCACTGCAATGCCGATGTAGTTGTCGGGATAGGCCTCCTTGCTGGCATCAATGGCCGCTAAGCCTCTGACGCAATACCCGCACCACGTGCCGGTACGTTCCTCGATTACCACGCGGCGCTCATATATCGATGGCCCTGGGTTGTAGACCTCCCCTGAGCGTGCAGCGCTGCTATATCCGTTGACGGTAACGACGTAGCTGTAAGAGAGGCATCCGCCCGAGGGTATCTCGACTGGCACCTGCGTGCTGAACGAATGCGTGCCGTCCGACAAGCGTGAGAACGATGTTATCGGTCCTTCGTAGGTGCCGCCGTCGTACTCGACTTCAATCTGTGCGCTTACGATCGCCGAAGTCGTCGATGGTGAAATTATCCCCTCAAGAACCAAATTGTTGACGCTCTCTGACAACATGGTCTCAGTCATATCCTCAACCGTAATTGAGCCAGTCGAGGCGTTATCAGCCAATGTCGCAACTTGAAGGTTGTCAATCAGCAAAATGAATCCTGAAGTGTTGCTGTGGATTGCAATATAGACGGTTTGCCCTCTGTAGGCATCCAACGAGGCGTAGCGCGTGGTCCAACTCGTCGACTCGGCCGTTATTACGGCGATGGGGTTATCGGTGAAGTCATCCTTGTTAGGCCCAGTAGTCGAAACAAGGATGCGGTATCCGTCAGGCTCGTCAGAACTGTAGGAACATCCCTCCCAGAGGAAGAACAGGTTGTCGGCATCGGGAAGAGTGATTGCAGGCGTCGACAACCAGTCGTCGCTCACACCGCCTCCTTCAAACTTCGACGGGGTAGCAGCACACAAGTTGGAATTGGTGCGGTTGTAGTACACCCAGCCATAGGTAGCGCTGCGGAACGAGGCGCTTACCGATGAGACATCGCTCGATACCGTAAGCCCGTCATGGCAAGTCCGGGTCATTCCGTTGGCAAAGCCATTGCTGAAAGTCTCAGTGTAGTAGGTTGTCACGACATCCTGCGAAAAAGCCGCAAAGGGGATGCAAAGGAACAACAACAAACAATAAAAGTAATATTTCTTTTCCATAAGCATAATTAAAAATAAATTATCAGTATCATAAAGCATTCTATTACTGCAAATATATGCTTTTAGGAATTAATGCCAGCTTTTTTAAATGATTTTAATTCCATTGGCATGCTCTATTTGAAAATTAAATCTTAGCTTTACCATGATATGCAGACCTGGTTTGCATCAGCGATGGCAATTTGCTGCAATTCGCCCATGGCCGGAGCTGCACCAGGCAAGGCCTACGGCATGACGGAATCAAATAAAGCACCGAACTGAGGGCTGTATTGAAATTATGCGTAAATTTGCGATACGCAACAATGACAACCAACATGTAAGGATGAAGGCCGAAACATGCAACATATTGTTCGCCATAGCTGTAACCATAGCGGCGGCTGCCATAGCATCATGCGACAAGTCGGTTGACAGCGAACTAAGCAACAAATGGAAGTTCGAGAAGTACATGT
>CAZWPW010000141.1:0-5200 GCA_964635525.1 uncultured Bacteroidaceae bacterium | reverse complement strand
ATGATATCTATCCGCATACTGTTTAAGTTGCGCAAAAATAGTTGTTTTTGGCTTTGTATTTAAACATATGTTAGATTCTTAAATGTCTTGTCTTTCAAGATGCCCCAAATGGTGATGCGTTTGTAGAAAGTATTCGGACGTTCATTCATTCAGATACGGGGAAGTAAAACCCAAGCACTTCAAACCTTGCTGTATATCAGGATGGCTCATGAAAAGCTTCCATATCAGCCCCGTCCGATAGTTTTCTATCATCACCACAATTGGTCCCTGGTCAATGGCCAGATACGATGAAGCAAACCAATTCTCCGTCAGGTTGAAAGCATCCTTAAAGCCATACTCGCCCCACAGTCGGTCGCCAAGTTCTTCGTAGAAGTAGCGCATGGCTTCCAAGGAATACTCGGGTGCATACGGTATTGACGACAAAGCAGCCGTAGGAGTGATAACTCCCAAATCGTTGCCGGGGCTGTGAGCCGAATATCCCACATGGTTATCACTGGATGTCAGACCCCAACACTTCTCTCCATAGCCCTTGTAGCCTTTCGGGTTGTCGATGCAGTAAGCGCGATTTATCAGTGTATGAGCCTTCATCTGCTGCCCATAGTCAGCATACCGGTCTTTCAGTCCGTTAGGGTCGAGACCCATATATGAATAATGAGTAAAGAACAGCGGACCGCCCATTGCACGTGCATTGCCCAAAGGCAGCTTGATGCCGTAATACTCCCGTCCGTTCAGAAAAGTATTCGATTGAGCCCACCCGCGATGGTATACATCGGTATTGATGGGATACGTCGGCGAGGCTGCTGCCAGGATATAAACAATGTGGCACTCGTTGTGACCTTTTATGGCATGATTCATAGCCCACCCATTATTGGGCGACCAGTGCCAATAGAGCACGTCCTTGCCCTGTGTGAAGAAATTCCACTCGGCTTGTCGCCACAGTCCGTCAATAATGTCACGAATGGCCCGCTCCGTCGGGTTGTCTTGCGTGAAGTATTGGCGGGCAGCCAGCAACCCCTCGAACATGAAAGCCGATTCCACTATGTCGGCACCGTCGTCTTTGCGGCTAAATGGGATAGTTTTGCCCGTTGCGCCGTCCATCCAATGTGGCCAGAAGCCATGATAGCTGTCAATCTCCTTACTGTTCAGGAAGCGGACTATCTTCAATATCCGCTCCGCGCCTTCCTCGCGCGACACGAAGCCTCGCTCGACACCAACGATGATGGCCATTACGCCGAAACCCGAGCCGCCAATGGTAACAATATCGTCACTACCGTTGCTGCGCTCGCGGGCCAGCCCGGACACCGGATGAGCATAATCCCAGAAGTAGCGAAAAGTTTGTTTCTGCACAAGAGTCAGCAACTCTTCATCGCTCATTTTTTTCCTCTCTTTTTGAGGCGAAGCCCACAAACTGCCGCACAACATTATGCACGACAGCAATATGCAAATCTGTATTTTTGTTGTCATGGTTTCAATTAATTAATTTCGGAACTTTCAAAACCTAATTTCGCTAATCCTTGTTGCACCTCCGGAATGCTCATGAACAGCTTCCAAAGCAGTCCGGTCCGATAATTCTCTATCATGCAGATGATGGGACCCTGGTCGATGGCTATATATTGATCATCGTACCAGCCCTCGGTCAGGTTGAAAGCATCAATAAATCCGTAATCCTTCCACAGCCGGTCACCTAACTTGTAATAGAAAAAGTGCAAGGCAGCCATAGACTGCTCGGGGGTGTACGGGAAAGCCGACAAGGCTGCAGTCGGGGCTATCACACCCTGATCGTTGGTGGGCGACCAGGCCGAATAGCCGGTGTTACCGTCGCTGGCCGTCAGACCCCAGCAGTCAGCACTATATCCGCTAAAGCCGTTCGGATTTTCCACACAATAGCTGTAGTTTATCAGCGTATGGTTGCGATTCTGTTCCAAATAGTCGGCATATTGGTCAGTCAGTCCGTTCGGATTGAGACCGAGAAAAGAGTATTGAGACAGGAAGAGCGGTCCGCCCAAATCCGAACCCAGCGGCAGGACGATGCCATAAAACGACTGACCGTTCTTCATGCCACCGTTGCGCGCCCAACCTTCGTCGTACACCTCTCGGTCAATGGGATGCGTGGGCGATGAAGCCGCCAGTACATACGCTATCAGGGCTTCGTTCCAGCCGCTAATAGTCATATTCATCTGCCAGCCGTAGTTAGGACTCCAATGCCAATAGAGAGCGTTCTGCCCATTTTGCTGGAACCATGTCCAGTCAATGGCCTCCCACAAGGCGGTAATATCGGTACGCAGGGCTGTTTCCTGATCGTCGGTGCCGTCGAAGTAGGCGCGGACCGTGAGCAGACCTTGGAACAACAAGGCAATCTCTACCAAGTCAGCACCGGCATCGTAAGTGCTGAAACGTCGCGTGTAACCGGTTTCGCCATTAATCCAGTGCGAAAAGGCACCGTAATAGCTCGTACACTGCTCGCTCAAGAAAGTTACAATCTGCTGAACACGTTGCAGGGCCTCCGTGCGCGACACAAAACCACGTTCGACTGCCACCACCATACTCATCACACCGAAGCCTGTACCGCCGGTCGTAACGGTATTGCCCGATGTGCTACGCTCGCGGGCCATGCCCGACACAGGATGACCGAAATCCCAAAAATATTTGAAGGTCTGTTGCTGCACCAGCGTCAGCAGCTCATCGTCGGAAATGCGTTCAAACTTATCGGTATCGTCCATACCCACCTCAATGGTGCAGACTTTGCCGTTTTCGAGTGCCACACCCGTCACCGACTTTACGCTGGGGTATATCACCAAGCGGTAGGAGGTAAAACTTTGGAAACCTCCCACAGGCGTCAGCGTCACCTGCTCGGGCGAGGGCAACTCATAGGTGTAGTCCACCTCATTTCCACTGGATGTGAGCAGAATATTGCCGCTGATAGTAGTTTCGTTTACCGCATCGCTGAACACAAGTTCTATCTGCGCATCGGGAGATACATCGGTAAATCCCGAAAGGTTCGACTCTGAACCGACAACGATACTTTGCAAGGTAAAGGGGGATTCACCGCTTTCTCCCGACCCATTGTCATCGTTGCAGGCACAAAGCAACAAAAGGCTCAGGCATAAGGGTATAAACGTCTTCATAAGTCGTATTGTTGTTTTGTTTTGTTTAAAAAAAGACAAACTGGGCGAAACACGGACTTTCCGTCCAATTCCGCCCCGTATAGATAAAGAGAAAGCTTATTCCCGATTATTGTATAGTTCCTGCACGTCGGCAGCCGTCAGAGCCTCATTGTAGAAACGGAACTGGTCAAGTTGGCCATGATAGTTGTCGGCCCAAGTAGGTTTAGTCGTACCGGAAGTAAGCTCCGGACTGGTACTGAACTGGAAGGCACTTATGGCCAAAGTTTCGCCTGCATCTGCAAATTCAAGGGCTTCAAACCCTGTAAATTCTTCGGTATAGGCCTGCTCACCATTCCGGTACACAGTCAGCATTGAGTTACTTTCATCATAAATGAATGCAATATGTACCCATTCCGTACCGAACACGTCGTCTACATACACATTAGCAGTCTTCTCTACAATTCCACTACTTTGGTTGTCGGCAATGTGTACCTTGAAATAAGCCTGGGTTTCGCTGCTGGTATTCTCCAAATAGATGTCGAGATTACCCCAGTAGCGAATTGTATTGGGAATGCAAAAAATTCCTTGTGCAGAAGTGTTGCGCGATGACTTCATCCAGAAAGCCACCGTAAAACTGCCCAGATTCGACAGCTCATCGCCCAGTATCGATGGCTTAGTGGCCAGAATATAGGCATCGATCGATCCCTGATAGGCCGTGCCCGTCACACCATCAGTGACAAAAGTACCATAACCATTGTCGGCTACAATAAAACCATACTCACCCTTGTCGCTCTCATCCTCATCATCGAACGGCAGATACAGCAGCAACGAGGTGGTAGGAACTTCGCCCGAACTTTCCGGATAATCAAAGTCGGGACGATCCATTTTTTGGAAGCAAGATTGCAGACTGAATGCCGACAGGCACAATACAGCCATTACTATAAACTTCTTCATAATGCTTGTGTTTTTTAGATTCGAGACTTAATAATTGGGATTCTGTATCAGCACGCCATCCGAACGGTCTACTTCCGTCTGCGGAAGCGGCAGCAAAGCATGCTTCGAAGTGTAACCGAGGGGACCAAGCACTTCTTCAGCTATGCCCCAGCGTACGAGGTCGTAGAAGCGGTCATACTCCATACCCAGTTCCACGCGGCGTTCGTGACGGATAGCATCGCGCAACTCACTCTGATCGTTGGTAGTTACCTCAGGCAAAATATCGGAATTATCGCCACGTGCACGGGCTCGCACCATCTCCAGATATGTGCGTGCCTCAGACAGATCGCCCAGTTCACAGGCGGCTTCGGCAGCCATCAGCACAACGTCGGAATAGCGAATAAGACGCACGTTCACCCAGTAACCGGATTTGGTATATATTTCGCGCAGACTGGGGTCAGTATAAGCCTTTTTGTTGAAGTATTTGGCTATAACGGCAGATTGAGCCATCGGTTTTTCGCCCCACGGCTCGTTGGCCGGAATGGAATCCGGGTCTTCACCAGAACGATAAAAATAAAGCAGCGTTTCATCCTTGCGCGGGTCTCCTTCTTCAAAGGCATTGGCCAATTCTTCCGTAGGCGTATGCCAGCCCCAACCGAGATTCCAATCGCCGTCGCCACGTACACCCTGCACCTGGCTGAATTGGCTACCATAGGATGTAGGCTCCGCGGTTGTGGCCGTACATTGTAATTCCCAAATCGACTCGCTGCAGTTTTCACCCGTCTCACGGAAGATTTCTTCATACGGAGTGTCGAGATTGTAAATCTCAGAATTGATGACTTCCTCGGCAGCGGTACGCATATTTGCCCAGTCGTTGCGCATCATGTAAGTGCGGGCATGCAGCGAGCGGGCGGCTCCCCACGTCAATCGGCCTATATAGCGGCTCTCCCATGTGGTGGGCAGGTAGGTTTCGGCCACTATCAAGTCACTGTCTATCAGCGCGTATATTTCAGCTTCCGACGATTTAGGCACATTGGCATCACTACTCTCTTCTACCTTGAAGTCTATCAGTGGCACTTCGCCAAAGGCACGCACAAGGTTGAAGTAGCAGAAAGCACGTATAAAGCAGGCTTCACCGCGATTTATCAAATCCCCTTCGGTTG
>CAZWPW010000140.1:0-5235 GCA_964635525.1 uncultured Bacteroidaceae bacterium | reverse complement strand
GAATCCTCCAACCGGTTGCGCTTTTTATTCTTTTGAGTTGCATTTTCTACTTTAAGTCACGTACATCCCGCGCTGGCAGCGCGAAGAAAGGGCAATCCCTATCAGGAAGGGCTGCATAGGCAAGTTTGGCCGCCCGGGACGCGGTTTTTCCTTGGGCAGGATGAAATGTTTCCTTGGATAGTATCTAATCTTTGTTTTTACCTTAAATTTATGTGTTTGCAGGGTAAAAATATATAATCTTACGGTAAAAATATGTATCTTTAACTTAAAAACAAAGATTTCTTGCTATGCCGGGAAAGTTTGCCTCCTGCCCCCGCGAGTTTTGCATGGCTTGCGCGGTGGCTTTCGGCCGTCAGAACGGGTAACCTACAGCGAAATGAAATGCGAAGTCTCGGCTGAATGAGGGATTCACCAAAGGGTATCGTTCTTTGCCTTCGCCTGCCGGGTCGACGGCTTTCATGCCTGTATCAAAGCGCAGCACGAAGAAGTTGAAGTCGAATCGCAGCCCGATTCCGTACGAAACGGCTATTTCTTTGTAGAAGCGGTTGAACCTGAATTGCCCTCCGGGTTGGTCTACGTAGTCGCGGAACGTCCAGATGTTTCCGGCATCGATGTACACTGCTCCTTGCAGCTTCCAGAAGAGTTTCGTGCGGTATTCGATGTTCATGTCGAGTTTTATGTCTCCTGATTGGAGCATGAAGTCGATGTCGTTTCCGCTGCGTTTGAAGCGTCCCGGGCCGAGGCTTCTGACGGACCACCCGCGCACGCTGTTTGCTCCTCCCGAGAAGTATCGTTTTTCGAATGGGAGTATTTCGGAGTTGGCATACGGGTAGGCCATTCCGAGGGCGAAGTGCAGGACGAATGTGTTCTTTTCGTCTATGTGGAAGTTCTTCACGAAGTCGAAATCGCCTTTGACGTATTGCGCGTATGGGATTCCGAATATGGAGTATGTGCCGTCGGGCTTGTCCAGCTTGAAGATGTTTGACACGGCGTAGAGCAGGTTTCCTGAGCTTTCTATTCCTAATCGCACGTTGTAGGAGTCGCTGTTTGCCGCCGTCAGCCCGCTCCGTAGCCCTTTGTTGTTGAATGTCAAGTTGTATGCTGTTCTCAGGATGAAGAGGTTTTCGTAGCTGTATTTGAGCACCGAGCTTGTTTCTTGCTTGAGTTGCGTTTTGAATGATTCGGATATCCACGGCACGTAGACGTAGTTGATGTCGATGAGGTCTATCCTGTGCTGGAAGCGGTTGCCTCTCGTCCAGCGGTACCTCCATGAGAGCGATGCCAGCGTCCGTTCAAATTCCGGGCGCAATTGGTTCGTGTACATTGCCGCGAGTTCGGATGTTGCCTTTGCGCGTTTCTTGAACGATGATGAGATGAACGGCATGAGGAAGCGCGGGAAGTGCAGTGATGCTTCGATGCCGTACTCAGTGTAGTTGTCGTTGAGGTATCCGTCTCCCAATCCTGATATTGCCTCGTATGCCCCGCGCAGCTTTATCATGAATGTTTCCGAGCCTTTGAAGAGGTTTCGGTGCTGGAAGGATGCCGATGCTGCCGCTCCGAAATCGCCTGCCGAGTTTGTGCCTTCGATTTCTACCGATACGCTTTTCTGTTTGTTCTTGTTGAGTATGACGTAGCAGTCGAGCAGGAGCGTGTCGTTTCCTTGCGGTTCGATGAAATATATGCTTGCGTTTTTCAATGCCGAGAGTCGCCCGAGCGACTGGTACGTTTGCTGCACTTTGTTGTCGGAATAGAGTTCCCCTGGCTTGACGTAGGTGTTGTCGATGAGCAGCGCAGGGTTGACGATTGTCTTTCCTGAATGGTAAAAGCCGTAGCCGTCTTTCTCGAAATGGCCTCTGACTGTGTCGGAGAGTTCCGGCATGAAGTTGACCTCATTGACCTCGTAGACAGGGTGCAGGGCTTGGCTTCCGTCACCAGCCGTGTATGGTGCTATGTTGCACGTGAGCCATACTTGGTAGGAATCGAGCAGCGTGTCGGCGGTGAAGGTTATGTAGTCTTTGTTGAATTTGTAGTAGCCTTCGTTGTTAATGAGCGATGTCATGCGTGTCCGTTCTGCTTCGAGTATGTTTATGTCGAAGTTCATACCCTCGGACAACAGTGATGATTTCTCTTCGCGGCGCAGTATCTCGGCTATTGCGCTGTCGGGTACTTGCATGTCGATGGTGCTGACGGTGTATGGCTTGCCGGCTTTGACGTTGTACCGGAGTGAGAGGCGTTTTCTCCTCTTTACTTTTATGTTCTTGTCGACAATTGCCCTGATGTATCCGAGGTTTCTTACTGCTTTTTCGATTTCTTGCCTTGACCTTTCTGCTGCCTCGTCGTCATATATTGATGGTGGTTCTCCTATCCTGCGCAGGAACTTGTTGAAGAGTTTCGTTGAGTCCTTCCCTGAAAGACTGTAAGTGTAAAGCGGCACTCTTACGATACTGAACCACTTTGAGTTCGTGTTTTGCCTGACGAAGGTTTTCAAGTCGGATGTTTTGATTCCCTTGGTGTCTGCCGTCACATGCACTTCGTCTAACAAATACTCGCCATCGGGGACGAATTTTGTAGCCTTGCACGATGCCAGCAGCACAACCAACACAACGGGTAGAACTCTTAACGCTCTTGTCATAAGGAATCTGAAAGCAGCACAAAAATAAACGATTTCTGCCACTTAGTCCCAAGCCCGCCGGCAAAAGGAAAGCACCCGGCAACGAAAAGTTCGGGAGGCTGGCCTCAGCATTGCGAACATTCAGCGAGCAGGTCGGCGAGGCACATCAAGAGGGTATCGGTTTCTCCTTTAGAATAGTTGTCCCAGAACCCTCCCAATAGGGCAACACCTCCGAATCCCAGCGTTGCGAGGAGGCGTATCTTCGTGATGTCCACTCCTCCGAGGGCAAACACCCGCGAGTCGATCAAGGCCTTGCCGCGTGCCGCCTCCAACTCCTGCATGGCATACCGTGCGGCATATCCGGGTTTTGATATGCTGTCGAATACTGGACTGAGGAAGACATAGTCGAAGGATTCCTTTGCTTTTGCCGCTTCCGCCAGCGAATGGCATGAACATGAATAACGCCCTTTGAAGGATGGCAGGCGTTCCGGGTTACGCGAATTAAGATGCAACCCACCGACCTGGTATGTTGCCGAGAGCGAGTGATGGTCATGCAGCACTATCCGCCCGTGGTACTGGCTTGGTATGGCTTCTATGAAGTTTGCGAGAGCTTCGCGTTCGCTGCCCGGCTTGCGCAAATGCAGCAGTTCCAGCCCTGCCTCGAACAATGTAGAGATTATGTCGGCTTCGCCTTCGAACCAGCCGGGCTTTGTCAGCAGTACCAGCTTCATGCTAATTCATATATTGATGTTTGCATTGTCGTGAAGTCGGCCACCCATAGTTTGTTGACCAAGGGTTGCCCGTATCCGCACAGTAGTTGGAGCACTTGGTTTGCTTGCACGAGCCCTACTATGCCGGGGGTTATCCCTATGACGCCTCTTATTTCCTTCTCGCTATGCCCGTCTTCCCATCCGTAGATTTGCCGGAGCGTCTGTCCGCCTTTCATGCACAAGACAGCTACTTGCCCGGCAAATTCAGATATTGCGCCGTAGACGTATGGTATTTCCAGTTTGCTGCAAGCATCGCTGATGAGGCATCTTGTTTCGAAGCTGTCGCATCCGTCGACTACGATGTCATACTGTGATGCTATTGTTTCGGCATTGTTTTCGTTGAAACGTTCGCCATGCACGATGATGTTCACTGTGCTGTTGAGCGCTGCCAGCCGTTTGGCTGCGCATTCCACTTTCGGAAGCCCTACGCTCTGCTCGTCATACAACACTTGGCGTTGGAGGTTTGATGCCTCCACCTTGTCGAAATCGACAATGCCGAGCGTCCCCACTCCTGCCGCTGCGAGATATGTTGTGCTTGCCGAGCCAAGCCCTCCTACTCCAACTACCAGCACTTTGGCCGAAGCTAACTTTCTCTGTCCCTGTTCTCCTATTTGCGGCAGCATCAACTGCCTTGAATACCTTTCGAGTTTCATTTGCGATAATGATTTCTGTTGACTCTGCGCTGTGGTATTGGCTCGCATTAGAATCCCAATTGCAGTTGGGACAATAATTGGTGGTTGATTTGGCTATTGTATTTGTCGTCGGTGATCTGGTACTGTATCTGAAAGCGACAGCGTTGGAAGAAACGGTATTCAAGTCCGGCCACATAGCAATATGTGTCACCTTGCAGGTCTTTGTTTTTCTTCAGGTATGATGCCGATGCCAGCAGGTCGAGTTCTTTCCACAGCCTTATCATTGACGTGGCGTATGCTCCCCTTGCTATTGCAGTGTTGTTTTTCCCTTCGAGGTATTCAGCGCGGAGCGTGATCGGGTTTGTTTTTATCTCGAATCCTGTTGTCCATCTGTTGCGCGTGTAGTCCATTCCTTCTGTTATTCCGTCGTCTATTCTGTCTTCCAAAGCTCTTGCCTTTCCTATGTATGCTCCGCCTGTTAGTTTGAGGAATGTTAGCGGGTTGAGCGCGAGGTACAAAGAGAGGTCTTTGTACTTATTGTAGTCTTTGATGTTTATTCCTTGCCCGTTGAACACTCCGAACTTGTAGTCGAGGAATTTGTTCTGCGAGGCGCCGATGTTAAACATGCTTCCTTCGACCATTATTCCGAAGTCTCTTCCTCCGGTTGATGTGCCTCCGGTATATGCCCCGTCAGATGCGTCGACGTTAGCAATGTAGTTTGCCGGCAAAGCTCCCTCTATTATCTCGTCGGTTGAGAGTGACATCATGGCTTGCAGTGTGTACGGCACTTTCATTTGCCCTACTGATATGTTGAAAGCGTCGCATATTTTTATCTTTGCACCCAATTCTAACGGTGCGAACCCTCTTGAGGCGTTGAACATGTAAAACAGTTCAAAACGCTTATGCAGTTTCACATCTCCGTACAGGATTATTCTCCTGATGTAAAAGCTGCTGCTTTCGTCAAGGTCATTGTATACGTATGACAGCTGCCCGAATGCCTTGAGCGAAAAGTACTTTGAGATGGTGTCAAACAAATCTTTTGCCTTGCTTACTTCGTCCTGCTCTTGTTGCTGCTCTTGCGCCATGGCAAAGGCCGGGAGTGCTGCCAATGCTGCCAAAATCAAATAACGCTTTATTTTTACCATAAGTTTGTGAATCAAAAAAGGCAGGCTACCCGTTGGAAGCAGCCTGCCAGGATTACCATAAATGAAAAAGAATTCTT
>CAZWPW010000139.1:4997-5292 GCA_964635525.1 uncultured Bacteroidaceae bacterium | reverse complement strand
AATTGCTTCTTCATCGTGGCGGCCAGCTCTCTGCCGTAGATGAAAGCGTTGGATTCGAAGTTCTGCTCGAAGCTCCTGAAGTCGATGTTGCTTGAGCCGATTACCGAGAGCATGTCGTCGCATACCAGCATCTTCGAGTGTATGAACCCCTCCTTGTACATGTAGACTTTCACGCCTGCGCGCAGCATATCTTTCAAGTACGAGCGTGTGGCGAGTTGCGTGAGCAGGCTGTCGCTGCGGCTCGGTATTATCAGCCTGATGTCAATGCCCGAGAGGGCTGCCATTTGCATGCTTT
>CAZWPW010000139.1:0-4987 GCA_964635525.1 uncultured Bacteroidaceae bacterium | reverse complement strand
ACCGGCTCGGTGGGCATGAAATAGGGCGTTTCGATGTACACATAGTCCTTTGCCCGGGTGATTGCCAGCATGAAGCCTTGCATTATTTTCCGCCACCGGTCGAAGGGCGCGCTGGTTGCTATCTGTATTGCCTCCGTTCCATCGGTGCTGCATTGCGGGAAGTAGCCAGGTGCCAAGATGTTTCTTTTCGTGGCGAAGAACCAGTCGCCGATGAATGTCATCTGCAACTGGTGCGCTGCGTATCCGTTGATGAATATCTGCGTGTCGCGCCATTTCCCCCATTTCACGCCTTTGACGTAGCGGTCGGCAATGTTCATGCCCCCGATGAACCCCTTGTCGCCGTCGATTACGGTCAGCTTCCTGTGGTTGCGGTAGTTGATCTTGCTTTGTATCCTGAACCTGACGGGCATGAACTTGGCTACTTCTATGCCGTTCCGCCTCATCTTGTTGAAGAAACGCTCCTTGGCTTTCCAGCTCCCCACGTCGTCGACGATGACCCTGACAATGACCCCCTGCCTTGCCTTGTCAATGAGGGCGTCTGCAACCAAGTTCCCGAAGGCATCATCCATGAAGATGTAGTATTCAATGTGTATGTGGTGCTTTGCCCCGGCTATTTCACGCAACAGGGCAGCGGCAAAGTCGACCCCATTGAAGTAAGCAACGGTTTTGTTGCCGGGGAACGCGTAGACCCCCTCCGTCCTCATGAACAGCTTCGCAAGCCGGGCGTAGCCGTCGGGGAAGTCCGCCATCGTTTTGGCGAGCCCTGCGGCCTGCGGGCTTTGCGCCACTTTCTTGTAGCTCCGCTTGCCCACGATGCGGTGCTTGTACCATTTTTGGCCGAGTGCCAGATATGCAAGCAGCCCGATGACCGGCAAGAAAGTCAGGACGAGAATCCAAGCTATCGTCTTGAGGGGATTCCTGTTTTCAAGTATGATTGAAACGATGCTCCCAATGATTGCCAGCACATATAATATGCATAAGGCAGCGCGGGCATATACAAACACTTCGTTCATGGCATGTAGGACAATATGGCAAATATAGCGATTGGTTCTACCTGCACAAATATATAAGGATTTCCGTCTGTATCTCTGACAAGAGCTCTGGAAAATTTCAAGCTCTGTCCGAGCCTCTGGCAGCATTTCCAAGAACAATGAACGGATTACTTCGCCTTAGTTTATTAACTTTGCCTGAGCTAAAATTCAAAATGCACATCTTATGACAAACTTTGTTTTTCAGAACCCCACGAAATTACTCTTCGGCAAGGGCATGATAGCCAAATTAGCCGATGAACTGCCGGCCGGGTGCAAAGTCATGGCCACATTCGGAGGCGGCAGCGTCAAGAACAACGGCGTTTACGACCAAGTGGCAGCAGCCCTCAAGGGGCGCGGCTGCGTCGAGTTCTGGGGCATAGAACCCAACCCGACGGTGGAAACGCTGCGCAAGGCCGTGGAACTCGGCAAACGACATGGCGTGGACTACCTGCTCGCCGTAGGAGGAGGCTCGGTCATCGACGGGACAAAGCTCGTGGCGGCAGGCCTGAAGTATGACGGCGATATCTGGAACCTGGTGCTGAAAGGAAGCCACACCGACACCGTGCCGCTTGCCACGGTGCTCACGCTCCCGGCAACAGGATCGGAAATGAACAGGGGCGCAGTAATATCAAAGCGCGAGACGCATGAGAAGCTCCCTTTCTACTCTAACTATCCAGTATTCTCGATACTCGACCCGCAAGTGACCTTCACATTGCCCGAGCACCAGATAGCCTGCGGCATAGCCGACACATTCGTGCATGTCATGGAGCAATACCTGACCCGCGCAGGCGAATCGGCACTCATGGATCGCTGGGCCGAGGGAATACTGCAAACGCTCATCGAGCTATCGCCCAAAGCAAAGGAAAACAAGGAGGATTATGACACAATGGCCGACTTCATGATGTGCGCGACAATGGCGCTGAACGGGTTCATAGCCATGGGAGTGACTGAAGATTGGTGCACGCACATGATAGGCCACGAACTGACGGCATTGCACGGCGTGACGCACGGGGAAACACTCGCAATCGTCATGCCGGGAACAATGAGGGTCATGAAAGAAAAGAAGTTCCATAAACTGCTGCAGTACGGCGAAAGGATATGGGGGCTGACAACAGGGCTGCCCGAAGTCAGGGTAGAACAGGCAATAGCCAAGACCGAGGACTTCTTCCGCTCGCTCGGCCTAGCAACAAGGCTGGCAGAGGTCAATGCCGACGAGAAGACCATAGCCGAAGTCGAGAAACGCTTCAACGAACGAGGAGCAAAGTACGGCGAAGACGGGGACGTCAACGGGGCAATGGCACGCAAGATACTTGAAGCGTGCATGTAAGCATCCGGAAAAGCAGAAGCGCACCGCGAAGTTCTTATTGACTTCCTCGGTGCGCTTCTTCACTTGGGCAGGATAATCCTCTCCCCCAACTCCTTGCCGAGGGCTTTTTGAATCTCTTTGAGCTGCATTATGCTGTTCATCACCTCTTGGCACTTGGCCACATCGGATGCCACCTCTGGGGAGCGCATCATCTGCATGAGGGTGTCTATCCTTTCTTTTATTATCTCATTCTTGAGATCCATCATTAGCCACGGCACGAGGCGGTCGATGCGGTCCTCGTCCATCATCACCGTCTGGAACTTCGAATGGTACTTGCTCAAATGGTACCGCTCCCCTATCGCCTCGCTTGCAAACTTTGACACTTCCACATCGGGGTGCGACAGGAAGTAACGCTTGCTGTCAAACCCCTCGTCGTTGATGTGCAACAGGGCATCCTCGAGTATCTTGCGGTGCAGTGGCGACTTGAATTGCAAGTCGTCATCCGACAAGTCCCAAGCCACGAACTCCGCCACCCGCGCATTGATGTCGCGCCCCGTTTCCTCGTCCCGCCAAGTGCAAACTACGAGCGTGGCATAGCGCACTATGGTTTGGGCAATGAGTTTCTCTATTTCGAGTAGCTTGTCTGTCTTGCTTTCGAAATGCCCGCCCTCCTGCACCTCAGGCTCGCTAGAGTGTTGCGTGGCGGTGTCAGCTGCGGCCTTTTGCCTCCCTGCCTGCTTGCGCAAGGCCTCGGCAGCGGTTTTCCTCTGTTTGTTGACGCTGGCTGTAAGCACCTCCTCGCTTATTTCAAGCTGCCCACTCGTTTCCTTGATGTAGACCGAACGTTTTATCGGGTCGCTGATGAGCGCGATGCTCGACACTATGCCGGCTATGGCCTCGGCGCGGCGGACCGGGTCGCCCCCAGTCCCTTGCAACAGCACGCTGGCCTTGAACCTGATGAAATCGACTTCATTCGAAGAAACGTAATCCCTGAACTCCTGCGGAGGGCGTGACCGCGCAAACGAATCGGGGTCTTCACCCTCGGGGAGAGTAACGACTTTGACGTTCATGCCCTCCTCAAGCAACAAGTCAACGCCGCGCAGCGAGGCCTTTATGCCCGCCGAGTCGCCATCGTATAGGACGGTGATGTTGCCCGTAAGCCGCTTGATGAGGGATATTTGCCCGGGTGTCAACGATGTGCCAGACGAGGCCACGACATTTTCAATGCCCGCCTGGTGCATCTGGATGACATCAGTGTAACCCTCGACAAGGAAGCAACTGTCGTTCTGCTGTATAGCGCGCTTGGCGAAGTATATGCCGTAAAGCTCCCGGCTCTTGTGGTAGATTTCCGATTCAGGCGAGTTCTGGTACTTTGCCACTTTCGCAGAGGCGTTCAAGATGCGGCCCCCGAAGGCGACAACCCTACCCGACATGGTGTGCACGGGGAACATAACCCTGCCCCGGAAACGGTCAACAAGCGTGCTGAAACCCTCTTTCTCGATGCAAAGGCCGGTCTTGAGCAGAACCTCGCGCGAATATCCCTTCGACAGGGCTTCACGGGCGAAAGCATCACGCGCCTCGAGGCAATAGCCGAGCTCGAACTTGGCTATCGTGTCATCCCTGAAACCCCGGCTGCGGAAATATGCCATTCCCAACGATGCACCTTCTTCAGTGCCCGTCAACGCCGCCACGAAATAGTCGCGGGCGTAGGCGTTGGCCACGAACATCGATTCACGCTCGCTTTGCGCCCGCCGCTCGTCGTCGCTGAGCTCGCGCTCATGCACCTCTATGCCGTACTTTCGGGCAAGAACTCGCAAGGCATCGAAGTATCCGATGCCCTCGTATTCCATCACGAAATGCACCACATTGCCTCCCTTGCCGCAGCTGAAGCACTTACACAAGGCTTTGGCAGGCGAAACACTGAACGACGGAGTCCGCTCGTCATGGAACGGGCATAGCCCGACATAGTTGACACCGCGCTTGCGGAGCGTTACGCCGTAGTCGGTCACCACTTCGACGATGTTGGCAGCATCAAGTATCCTGTCGATTGTCGCTTGGTCAAGCATTGCAACGGATTGTTCGTTTGAGGGCGAAATTAGCAATAAATTGCGCTACCAAACTCATGCCGGAGGCGAAAATAGAGGCGGCCGGCATCGATAGCCAAGGTACGCAATCTCACCTTGGAAAAGAAGTAAAGTTGCTTTGGGTAGTATACAGTCTTTTCATCGGCTGGAAGAAAAACCATCCCGGGCGGGGAGATTGACTGCCATGCTTTGCCTTTCCGCCCCGCATGCTTTTCTTCTCCGGGTTTACCGCATCCGATTGGTTGAAAAAGTCTCTCCGTTGTTCGTGTTTCAAGTTAAAGTAGTAAATTTGCGTGCAATAAATCATAAAAACCAATTACCCTTATGTCATTTATTGCTGACAAGATCGTCATGGACGGGTTGACGTACGATGACGTCCTTCTGATTCCCACTTATTCTGACGTTCTTCCCAAGGAAGTCGATTTGACCACCAGGTTTTCCCGCAACATCGAGTTGCGCATCCCTTTCGTCACGGCTGCCATGGACACGGTGACCGAGTCACGCATGGCTATAGCCATTGCCCGCGAGGGCGGCATTGGCGTCATCCACAAGAACATGCCAATAGC
>CAZWPW010000138.1:0-5314 GCA_964635525.1 uncultured Bacteroidaceae bacterium | reverse complement strand
AGATTAAGTATCGAGCAAATGTAACATGAAAAAATAAAAAAGCAATCATTACTGTCCGATAAAGCTCGTAAAGGAAGAAAATCTCATTTTTATTCATTTTTGTGTTTGGATTCCACAAAATCGGTTAATTCTTTATAAACCAGAGAGGAAAACGAGCAGGAATTGTCCACAAGTTTCGTAATTTTACCGCGCCATTGCAAACCGGCATCCGAGCCGGAGCATGGCTCCGGAAATTGCGGATATCACATTACTTGCTGCCAAAGACGCGCACGCATACACCGTTTGCGAGCCTACAGCGGCAATAATAGTTTACACAATATTAAAAATTGGGCATCATGAGAAAAATTTTCTGCTACATGGCGGCATTGCTCGCAGCAAACCTCGCCGGCATTGCCTACGGCAACGGCTACCTCACTTTCGAGGAGGCAAACGGCAACACACAGTCTATCGCGGCGGAATCGCTGACGATAACGTTTGACGGGGGAACACTCCTGGCACGAAACGGCAACACCGAACTGTCAATCCCCCTAGACGACTTGGCAAAGATGTACTTCACATCCGATGCCACAGCCATAACCACGGCAAAGGCATCAGCATCAGGCACCGTCAAGGCATACACTCTGTCGGGAATACAAGTCGGAGAATTTGAATCGGCCGAGCAAGCCAAAGAAACGCTGCCGTCCGGATTCTACTTGCTCAAAACAGGAAGTTCAACAGAAAAGACCATAATAAAATGAAAACAAAGACCCTTGCAATAGCCCTGGCAGTGGCAGCAACCGCAGCACAAGCGCAAACCCTCAACGTAGCACAAGGGAACATAACATACGCATTCCCATCGGAACAGACCGGAGAAATGACGTATGACAACGGCACTACGCTGACAATAATGGACAAGGTGTTCAGCATCGACGAGATTGACAGCATCTACATCAACACCGCCGAAGTTGAAGACAACACAGTCGAAATCGAATACAACGGCAGCACGGCCAGCGTCACCGTAGCCGGAAACGTCGCAGCATACGTCACGCCAACCATAAGCGGGGCGCACGTGAGCATCATACAAGACAGCAACGTCAGCGAAGACACATGTGGGGAAATAACCTACTCGCTATCAGGACAGTCTGACGACGGAAGCTTCTACATGGACGGTTCATACAAGGCAACCATAGCACTGCGGGGACTCACGCTTACAAACCCAACGGGAGCAGTGTTTGACATCGACAACGGCAAAAGGATAGACTTCAGCATCAAAAGCGGAACAGAAAACACGCTCATCGACGGAGCAGACGGAGACCAGAAAGGATGCATCGACTGCACAGGCCACCTCGAACTCAAAGGCAAAGGCTCGCTCGACATATACGGCAACACAAGCCATGCAATCTACGCAAAAGAATATGTTGAAATGAAGAATTGCACCATCAACGTGCTATCTGCCGTCAAAGACGGAATAAACTGCAACCAATACTTCCTGATGGAAAGCGGGGAACTCTACATCTCAGGCATAGGAGACGACGCAGTGCAAGTATCATACAAAGACGATGAGGACCGCGACGAAGAAGACACCGGCAGCATAACAATAACAGGAGGCACCATCGAAGCAACGGTCACAGCAACGGCATCAAAAGGCCTCAAAGCCGAAGGCGACGTGAGCATCAGCGGGGGAACAATAAACATCACAACCACCGGGCAAGGCAAGTGGGATGAAGACGATGTCAAGACAAAAGCCTCGTCATGCATCAACTCCGACGGCGCAGTAACAATAGAAGACGGGGAAATAACGCTCACAAGCACAGGAAGCGGAGGCAAAGGAATCAACTGCGAAGGCGACCTCACCATAAACGGAGGCGACATAACAATAGCAACCACGGGAGGACTGCTCGCTTACATCAACGGGAACGAAAACCACAACTACACTGGTAACACCGACAACATCGACAGCGACCTCACATCGTCGCCCAAAGGGATAAAAGTCGACGGCAACGTGACCATAAACGCAGGCAACATAACCGTGACCACCACAGGCAACAACGCCGAAGGCATTGAAAGCAAGTCGGAAATGACAATCAACGGCGGAACGATATTCGTACATGCCTACGACGACGGGCTCAACTCGTCAAGCCACATGTACATCTACGGAGGCGAACTGACCATAATAAGCTCCGCCAATGATGCCATAGACTCGAACGGGAACATGTACTTCTACGGAGGGACAACCATAGCCTTGGGAGGCACACAACCCGAAGGAGGCCTCGACGCCAATGAAGAAGAGGGATACACCATCTACTTCGACGGGGGAACAGTCTTCGCCATCGGGGGAACGAACACATCGCCGTCAAGGAACTCCTCGCAAGCCTACCTCAGCACAAACGCCCAATCCATTGGAGGTGTGCTTGGCGGTGATCAAGGATACGTATACAATTCCAGCTCGGAACTTCTGGCTGAGTTCAATGTCCCAAGCGGCATAAACTACACTTTCTCGCAAAACGAAAGGAACAGCAGCTGCATCATAACATGTCCGGGACTGACGAGGAACTCAAATGCAACAGTCAGATGGACCAACAGCTCCGGCACCAAAAACTTGTCGCTTCGGGCGCAATGAAACAAGGCCAGCATCCCGCCGCCCCGGCGGGATGGCAAAAAGGCCTCGGCGAATTGACAAAAAGATATACAACCCAAGGACGGCTTGGGTTGTATGTTTTTCGCCCCTGGGTTGTATGTTTCCGCAGGTCGGGTATATTTAACCTTTGTTAAGTTTTCGGTTGAGCAATTCTTTCGTTTTGCTTTACAGATTGCTTGATTATATGCCGTTTTGCTGTTGTTTTGATAATCGTATTTTTGGGCTGCATTCTGGTCGCATCGACATTGCGCATCCATGCAATTGCACATGGCGTTTGGCTCTGGTGCAAATTATAATTCTTGGCAAATTTGTTCATGTGGAGGCATTGCGCTATCTTTGCGGCTGCATAAGCTGAGGGGCGGTCCCATAGTTCAACCGGATAGAACAAGTCTCTCCTAAAGATTAGATTCGCGTTCGAGTCGCGATGGGACTACAAATTCCCTGCGGTGTTTGGCCGTGTCTGCGGCCAGCAAAAGGTGCTGTAGCATCCATTCCTCTGCTTGGATTTCTCTTCCAGCCAAGACGCTTACCTGCACTTGGCTATGTTTTTCCAAGGCAAAATACCCACTACATGCTATTGCTTTTCAAGGTTTTTGTGTTTACCTTTGCGCGAAAGCCAATCGTAACGATTGCTTTTAGCAATAATACTAACCATAAGTTTGATTTTTGTTTTGGTAACCAAGGGATGTCGTGAGACATCCCTTGGTTTTTCTTTGATAGCAGTGATGGCACCTGTATATAAAATTTAAATATTGATTGATTTTTAACTGTTTCTATCTTTATATTTTAATATATTATTATTACATTTGCGTTAGGTTAGCACCAAATAAAACTAAAAACCAAGCCAAAACTAACCATACAGGCGAAACATGATTGATTTAAAACAAAAAGACGGAGCCAAGAAGAAGCCTTATAACATCAGGGAGAAGAAAATCAAGGACGCCGCCTACCGTTCATTGATTAGTCCCGAATTGGCTGACTCGCTCTACGACAGAATCTTAGGAATCATAGTAGGGCAGAAGAAGTACAAGGACGCTTCTTATTCGGCTCGTGCCTTGGCTGAGGACTTGCAAACGAACACCCGCTACTTGTCGGCTGTCATCAACTCACGCTTCGACATGAACTATTCTTGCCTAGTCAACGAATATCGCATCAAGGACGCGATGCATATTCTGGTTGACAAGCGTTATGCGTCAAAGAACATCGAAGAGGTCAGCACGATGGTCGGATTCTCGAACCGGCAGTCGTTCTATGCCGCGTTCTACCGCATCGTTGGGATGACACCGCGGGAGTACCGCGACTCGAGATTGGGCAAGAAAGGCTGAGTTTAGCCCTCTGCCGAATCCGCTTTTCTGCCAAGCTGAAAAAAGCACGGTTTGCCTTCGCTTTGCGTGACATTGTGTTATCTTTGCAGTTGTTGTCATTGCCATGCTGCGATGCGAGGCATGGACTAAAGAACTAACTAAACAGCTATATCTTAACACGCTATGACAAACCACGCTATCGATAAGCACGGTTTCAACTTCATTGACGAGAAATTTGCCGATGTGCAGATGTTGCGCTATGAAGTTTACGGCTTCGGCAATCTTACTCCGAGGCAAAAGGCCTTGGTATATTGCTTATCGGAGGCTGCCCTCTGGGGGCGCGACATACTATACGACCAAAATTGCCGTTTCAACCTGAAGATCCGCAAGACGCTTGAGGCCATCTATACCAACTATGCTGGCGATAGGGAACTGCCACAGTTCAAGGCTTTGGCTACATATTTGAAGCAAGTGTGGTTCGCCAACGGGGTGCATCACCATTATTCGACCGACAAGTTCACGCCTGGCTTCGATGAAGATTTCCTGGCAAGCGAATATGCCAAGCTGCACGTCTCTTCGCTTCCTTTGGAAGAGGGGTTGTCGCGTGATGGACTGTGGGAAGAAATGCGGCGCATCGTTTTCGACCCTTCTTTCATTCCCAAGCGCGTGAACCAAAGCGAGGGCAGCGACCTCGTGCAAACCTCGGCATGCAACTACTACGGCGAGGATGTGGCGCAGCATGAAGTTGAAGAATTCTATACCTCGTTAAAGCGAGCGGCCGGCGACCATGCTCCGATGTTCGGGCTTAACTCGACTTTGGTCAAGGAAAGCGGGAAATTAACCGAGCAAGTCTGGAAAGCCGGCGGGAAATACGGCAAGGCAATAGAACATGTCACCACATGGCTCAAGCGTGCCATGCAGTATGCCGAAGGCGAGGCACAACGCGACACGATGGCCAAACTTGTGGAGTTTTACGAGACAGGGGACTTGGAGGTCTTTGACGAGTATTCCATCGGGTGGGTTAACGACACCGCGCCGATGGTTGATTTCATCAACGGCTTCATCGAGACCTACGGCGACCCTCTCGGCTACAAAGCGAGCTGGGAGGCTCTTGTCAACTTCAAGGACTTGGATGCCACTCGCCGCACCGAGGCTATCAGCAGCAACGCGCAATGGTTTGAGGATAACTCTCCCGTCGCCTCGCAATTCAAGAAGCCGGAGGTCAGGGGCGTTTCTGCCAAGGTCATCAACGCCGCGATACTTGGCGGCGACCTTTACCCCTCGACGGCCATAGGCATCAACCTGCCTAACTCAAACTGGATTCGCAGCATGCACGGCTCAAAGTCGGTCACTATCGGCAACATCACCCATGCCTACGACATGGCGGCACGTG
>CAZWPW010000137.1:0-5350 GCA_964635525.1 uncultured Bacteroidaceae bacterium | reverse complement strand
ACCATTAGGATGCCGAATCAGGACATATTTGCCATAACCGCGGGCTTCGTACCGCACTATCCTGACCTTGCCGTCAAAAGCGGCACGGATGGTATCGCCGACGTAGACCTTCACGTCAAGCCCCTTGTGTTGCCTGCCCCAACGGTAACCGTAGTTCGACGTTATGCGGCGGCTGTCGGTAGGCATGCAGAAGCCAGACAAGTCAATCTCGAAAGAGTCTGGAATCTCAATGCCTGGATAGCTGTAAGTGTCATCGGTGATCCATGACGCGTAAATGTCGAAGGCAGGATGCTCCAAATCCTCAAAAGCCACAGTCTCTTGCAACTGCATGGCCTCAATGTTTTTTAAGGTCTTGTCTATGGGTGCTTGGCTCGCCAGCTTGTCCTGGCTGGCCACAAACGATGGGAAGAACGCGGCAAAAGCAGCCGCTATGATTGTAATCCTTAATGCTCGTATAAACATCATCTATGTCCTTTCTTTTGCTATAACGCCGCCAAACAACAATGGCAGAACAATTATCAGGTGATGGCTTGATACCGTATCCCTCAATGAAAAAACATCCCAAGCCAAAAATAAGCGGTGCAAACGCACACGGTTTTCCTTTATAATATTTATAAACGGCGCTAATATAACTAATAATTATTGCAAAACAAGCATAAATACGTAAAAACCAAAAATTTAACATTTGACAGTATACACAACAAGCAAAGGACAAGGCATGAGGAAATAGGCGGATAGATAAATTTGACTACATTTGCATCTCAAACCAAACAACCCCGCAAACATGTTTGACAACTTAACCGAAAGACTTGAACGCTCGTTCAAAATACTCAAAGGAGAAGGGAAAATAACCGAAATAAACGTCGCCGAAACTCTCAAAGACGTGCGCAAAGCCCTGCTCGAAGCCGACGTGAGCTACAAGGTAGCCAAGACTTTCACCGACACGGTGAAAGCAAAAGCATTAGGGCAAAACGTCCTAACAGCCATCAAGCCAAGCCAGCTCATGGTACGCATAGTGCAAGACGAACTGGCAACGCTCATGGGAGGCCAAGCCGAAGGCATAAACCTCCGCACAGACCTGACAGTGATACTCATGGCAGGACTGCAAGGCTCAGGAAAAACAACATTCACAGGCAAGCTCGCCGCAATGCTCAAGGCAAAACGAAACCGCAAGCCAATGCTCGTGGCATGCGACGTGTACAGGCCGGCAGCTATCGAACAGCTTAAAGTGCTCGCAAACCAAATAGGAACGCCTGTTTACTGCGAAGAAGACAACAAAAACCCCGTCGAAATAGCCAAAAACGCAATAAACGAAGCCAAAGCGAAAGGAATAGACCTTGTCATCATCGACACGGCAGGGCGGCTCGCAATCGACGAGCAAATGATGGATGAAATCCAAGCAATAAAAACAGCCATAAAACCTGACGAAACCCTCTTCGTGGTCGATGCCATGACAGGGCAGGACGCCGTAAACACAGCAAAAGAATTCAACGACAGGCTCGGATTCGATGGAGTAGTACTCACAAAACTCGACGGAGACACCCGGGGAGGAGCAGCACTCTCAATCAAAACAGTCGTCGACAAACCTATAAAATTCATAGGAACAGGAGAAAAACTCGACGCAATAGACGCATTCCACCCCGACCGCATGGCAAGCAGGATACTCGGGATGGGAGACATCGTCACGCTCGTCAAAAAAGTCGAAGAACAATACGACGAGCAGCAAGCACGCAAACTCCAAAAGAAAATACAGAAAAACCAATTCGACTTCAACGACTTCCTCGCCCAAATAAACCAAATCAAGAAAATGGGCAACCTCAAAGACCTCGCCGCAATGATACCGGGAATAGGCAAAAAACTCAAGGACATTGACATCGACGACAACGCATTCAAAAACATCGAAGCAATAATCAACTCAATGACACCCGGAGAAAGGCAAAACCCCGACACACTAAACTCAAGCAGGAAACAAAGAATAGCAAAAGGAAGCGGAACAAACATACAGGAAGTCAACAAACTCATCAAACAATTCGACGGAATAAGAAAAATGATGAAAACAATGACATCCAACAAAGCCGCCAGAATGATGCCAAGAAGATAACAACGCAAACAAAACAACAACACAATGACAATAATCGACGGAAAGGCAGTAGCCGCACAAATAAAAAAGGAAATAGCAGAGGAAGTAGCAAGCATCACCGGCAAAGGAGGCAAGCAACCGCACCTGGCAGCAATACTCGTAGGGCACGACGGAGGCAGCGAAACATACGTCGCAGCAAAAGTAAAAGCATGCCAAGAATGCGGATTCAAGTCAACACTAATCAGGTTCGAAGACAACGTCAGCCAAAAAGAACTCCTCGACAAAGTCGAAGAACTCAATAACGACGACGACATCGACGGCTTCATAGTGCAACTCCCCCTCCCCCGGCACATCGACGAGCACAAAGTAATCGAAGCAATCAACTACAAAAAAGACGTCGACGGCTTCCACCCCGTTAACGCCGGCAGGATGGCAATAGGGCTGCCATGCTACGTCTCAGCCACGCCGAACGGGATAATCGAGCTCATCAAGCGCTACAACATAGAAACAAGAGGGAAGAAATGCGTTGTCCTCGGAAGAAGCAACATCGTAGGAAAGCCAATAGCCACCCTGCTCATGCGAAAAGGACAACCGGGCGACTGCACCGTCACCGTCTGCCATAGCCGCAGCAACAACATCGAAGACGAATGCAGGCAAGCCGACATAATAATAGCCGCACTCGGAGCGCCGGAATTCCTCACCGCTAGCATGGTCAAGGAAGGAGTAACAGTCATCGACGTAGGCACGACACGGGTCCCATCGCCAACCACAAAGTCAGGATACAAGCTCAAAGGCGACGTTAAATTCGACGAGGTGGCGCCAAAATGCGCATTCATAACACCTGTTCCCGGAGGAGTCGGGCCAATGACAATCGTATCGCTCATGAAAAACACCCTGCTGGCAGGGAAAAAAGAAATTTACAAAGACTGACAAACACTCCCCCTAACCAAACCGGAACAGCAGGGAAAAGCCGGATAGCAACGCACGAGAACCTGAATCTCATTGCATGATATGTTTCCATGCATTGCATGAGATGTTCTCTTGCATTGCATGGAAAGTTGCCTTGCTCGCCGAGGAATCTTTATTTTTACCTTAAAAATATGTGTTTTTAAGGTAAAAATATGTATTTGCATCGTAAAAATATATGTTTTTACCCTAAAAATAAAGATTTCTTCCTGCCCGGGGAAAGATTGCATCCCCCGCAGTGCAACATTGCAAGGCAAGCTGGCCCGGTTTGCCTCGTATGCAATTCTGCCTGAGCGCGCCTGCATTGGCTTACAGTCGCAATGAAATGATTTTTAACATTCCCCATCCGGATAAAAAGCATATCTTTACACCCCGTAACAGGTTAAACCCTCTCGCACACGATGACGCTCAAAGAATTCTTCTCGCTAAAGTCTAACAAGTACTTTTGGCTTAACATCGCAGCCATGCTCCTGCTTGCTGTGGCAGGCGCGGTTGCGGCCTTCAGTTGGCTCGACAGCTACACCAGGCACGGGAAAAGCGTTGAAGTGCCTGACATCCAAGGGATGCCATTAAACGAAGCCGCGATTATCCTGGGATCCAGCAGGCTCAAGTACTCCGTTTCCGATTCGAGCTACATCAAAGGCATGCCCCCGGGCAGGGTGCTGCAATGCATCCCGGCAGCGGGAAGCCGCGTCAAGGAGGGCAGGACAATCTACCTTACCATCAGCAGCAGGCAGACGCCGCTGGTGAAAGTGCCCGACGTGATCGACAATTCATCGCTCCGCGAGGCAGAGGCTAGGCTCTTGGCCGCCCGCTTCAAGATAGGGCCGACGGAGTTCGTTGCCAACGCAGCCCAAGACTGGGTCATTGGAGTGAAGTACAACGGCAGAAGCCTCGAGCGCAACGAGGCCGTCCCCGAAGGCGCGACGCTGGTCATCGTCGCCGGCATGGGAGAGAGGTCGATGTCGTTCGCCAACGACTCGGCTGACGCAGAAATGGATGATGCCGGAGTTTGGAACGAGACAACGGAACTCGATGAATCATCATGGTTCAAATAATCATGCCGAAGCATCCGGATACGGGCTGCTTGACATTGAAGGCTTTGACGTGCTGGATTACGCCCCGGAGGGCGGGGAGCAGGGCGAAGGGCTGCATGAACATTTCAAGGTAGTAGTCGATGCCGGGCAAAAGCCCATGAGGGTCGACAAGTTCCTCGCCGAGCGCATAGCCAATTCTTCACGCAACAGGATACAGCAGGCCGCCGATGCCGGCTTCATCTTCGCCGACGGCAAGCCAGTCAAAGGCAGCTACAAGGTCAAAGGCGGCGAAACAATCACTCTGATGCTCGACAGGCCAAAGTACGACAATGACATCATCCCCGAGGATATCCCGCTTGATATTGTCTACGAGGACGAGCATATCATCGTCGTCGACAAGCCTGCCGGCCTCGTGGTGCATCCCGGATGTGGCAACTACCACGGCACTTTGGTCAATGCAATAGCCTGGCATCTGCGGGACAACCCCGGCTACGACCCCAACGACCCTTGCGTCGGCCTGGTGCACAGGATTGACAAAGACACATCAGGGCTTCTCGTCGTGGCGAAAACCGCCCAGGCGAAGACCAGCATAGGGATGCAATTCTACAACAAAACCAGCAAACGATCCTACCTGGCATTGGTATGGGGCACTCCCCAGAACGACGAGGGGATTATCGAGGGGAACATCGCACGCAACCCAAAGGACCGGCTGCAAATGGCTGTGATGCCCGACGAGGAGAGCGGCAAGCCGGCAGTGACCCGGTACAGGACAATTGAGAAGTTCGGATACACGGCACTGGTCGAGTGCGTGCTTGAAACGGGGAGAACCCACCAGATCAGGGTGCACATGAAGCATATAGGACACCCTCTGTTCAACGACGAGCGCTATGGGGGCAACCAGATACTGCGCGGCACGACTTTCAGCAAGTACCGGCAGTTCGTCAACAACTGCTTCAACATCTGTCCACGGCAAGCCCTGCACGCCATGACATTGGGGTTCACCCACCCGGCTACAGGCGAAGAGATGTTTTTCACCTCAGTTCTGCCTAGCGACTTCAGCCAGCTGCTTGACAAGTGGAGGAACTACATATCAAACAGGTAACTATATGAAACGGAACATTGCAATCGTAGCGGGCGGAGACACCTCGGAGGCGGCCATATCGATGGAAAGCGCCGGTAATATCCTTGCTTGCATCGACAGCAGCAAATACGATGCCTGCATCGTCAGGATGCACAAAGGCGAATGGCTTGCCGTTGGCAAGGGCGG
>CAZWPW010000136.1:0-5361 GCA_964635525.1 uncultured Bacteroidaceae bacterium | reverse complement strand
AGTTCGTGACAATCATGGGTACGTCGGGGTCTGGGAAATCGACATTGCTCAACACTTTGGGCTGCCTTGACACTCCGACCTCGGGAGAATACCTCCTTGATGGTGTGGCCGTCAAATCAATGGGCAAACCGCAAAGGGCTAGGCTGAGGAACAAGAAAATAGGTTTCGTGTTCCAAAACTACAACCTCTTGCCCAAGACGACCGCCATTGAAAATGTCGAGCTGCCGCTCATGTACAACAGCGAAGTCAACGCTACAGAACGCAGGAAACGAGCTATCAACGCATTGATAGCGGTTGGGCTTGGCGACCGTCTTGAACACAAGTCAAACCAGATGTCTGGCGGCCAGATGCAGAGGGTGGCAATAGCAAGAGCCTTGGTCAACGACCCGTCAGTAATCCTTGCAGACGAGGCTACCGGCAACCTTGATTCAAGGACATCGTTTGAAATCCTCGTGCTGTTCCAAGAATTGCATGCCAAAGGCAGCACCATCATCTTTGTCACGCACAACCCCGAGATTTCGCTCTACAGCAGCCGCAACATAAGGCTTCGCGACGGGCATGTGGTTGAGGACACACGCAATGACAACGTGTTGTCGGCAGCAGAGGCATTAGCCAAACTGCCAAAGAACGATGACGATTAAAACAAACTCTACGACATGAACATAACAAACCTATTCAAAATAGCATTCAAGGCGCTTGTCAACAACAAGATGAGGGCATTCCTGACCATGCTCGGGATAATCATCGGCGTGGCATCGGTCATTACTATGATTGCCATAGGGCAAGGCTCAAAGGTGAGCATACAGAAGCAGATTTCTGAAATGGGGTCAAACATCATCATGATTCACCCTGGCGGTGACATGAGAGGCGGCATGCGCCGTGACCCATCCGAGATGCAGACGCTCAAGCTGACCGACTACGAAACGCTGCGCGATGAATGTACCTTCGTTGCCGGAATAAGCCCTAACGTCTCATCGTCAGGGCAGTTGATCGCGGGCAACAACAACTACCCCTCGTCGTTCAACGGCGTAGGCATCGACTACCTCGAAATCAGGCAACTCACTGTCGAATCAGGTGAGATGTTCACCGAATCAGACATACAGACCTCTGCCAAAGTTTGCGTGATAGGGAAAACTATTGTCGACTACCTGTTTCCCGACGGCAGCGACCCAATCGGCAAGGTGATACGTTTCAACAAAGTGCCTTTCAGGGTCATCGGGGTGCTTAAGTCAAAGGGCTACAACTCCATGGGCATGGACCAAGACGACATAGTGCTTGCGCCCTACACCACCGTCATGAAGCGCTTGCTTGCAGTGCAATACCTTGAGGGAATCTTTGCTTCGGCGCTGACCGAAAGCATGACCGACAATGCTACCGACGAGATTTCGCGCATCCTCAGGAGAAACCACAAGCTGCAGCCTGACGATGAAGACGATTTCACCATCAGAAGCCAGCAAGAGCTTAGCACGATGCTAAACACCACTACCGACTTGCTTACGGTGCTGCTTGCCTGCATAGCGGGCATCTCCCTCATAGTCGGGGGCATCGGGATCATGAACATCATGTATGTGAGCGTTACCGAAAGGACACGTGAGATAGGATTGCGCATGAGCGTTGGTGCAAGGGGCATCGACATATTGTCGCAATTCCTCATTGAATCGATCCTTATCAGCATCACCGGCGGCATCGTCGGGGTACTTCTCGGCTGCGGTTCGAGCGTCGCCGTCAAGCTGTTCGCCAACTGGCCGATATACATCCAGCCGTGGAGTATCATCCTCTCATTTGGCGTTTGCACCTTCACAGGCGTGTTCTTTGGCTGGTATCCGGCCAAGAAAGCAGCTGCCCTCGACCCGATAGACGCAATCAGGTACGAATGACACGCAGCCCCATGCCGCAAAAGTCAAAGGCATTGACCATTGAGTTGATGTCGCATGCCATAATCTGCATCCTTGTCGTAGCTGTCCCTTTCATGCTGCTCAGGCGGGACAGCTACGATGATGAATGGCTGTTCAGGTTCAAGGAGATGACTGTCATGCAAATCGCGTTCCTCGCGGTTTTCTACATAAACTATCTCCTGCTGATACCAAAACTCATCTTCGGCGGCAAAGTGGCTTGGTACGTGGCAGCCAACATTTTGCTCATCGGCATCGCCGTGACCGGGATGCAAACATGGCATGATGCGAACATCAACACCCTGTTGTCATTAGACAACGACTTCGGCAGGCATGCCAAGCCTGGGCCTCCAAAGTGGTTTTTCTGGGTGAGAGACCTCTCCACAATGATCCTGACCATCGGGGTGAGCATAGCCATAAGCATCAGCAAGAAATGGGTGCAATCGGAAAATGCAAGGAAAGAAGCCGAGAAAAACCGTACGGAGGCAGAACTTAAAAACTTGCGTAACCAGATAAACCCCCACTTCCTGCTCAACACGTTGAACAACATCTATGCGCTAATAGTCTTCGACACGACAAAAGCGCAAAACGCCGTGATGGAACTCAGCCGGCTGTTGCAACACATCCTCTATGACAACCAAGAAGAGTTTGCGCCTCTGCCAAAGGAAGCCTCATTCATAAAGAATTACATTGAACTGATGAAAATCAGGCTGCCTGCGAACGTGAAGTTAGAAGCCAACATTGACATAGATGCCAACAGCCAAACTATGATAGCTCCGTTGATTTTCATCTCGCTAATAGAAAACTCTTTCAAGCATGGCATTTCACCGACAAAAGACAGCCACATAGCCATTTCGTTGAACGAAGACGGCAAAGGCCTCGTCACTTGCAAGACATGCAACAGCAATTTCCCCAAAAGCCGAAAGGACAAGAGCGGCAGCGGCATAGGACTTGAACAAGTGCAAAAAAGGCTTGAGCTGACATATCCAGGACACTACGTTTGGGACAGGCATATAGAGGGGAACGACTATATATCATCACTGACAGTAAACACTAACAATGACAAAGCTGACATGCATAATCATTGATGACGAACCGCTTGCCCTGAACCTCCTCGAAAGGTACGCCTTAAACACGCCGTTCCTACAGCTCGTAGGCAAGTACACGAATGCCATCCAAGCAGTCAATGAAATGCATGACAAGACTGTTGACCTTGCATTTGTCGACATTCAGATGCCTGAAATGAACGGGCTGGAGTTCTCAAGGCTCATTGGCAAGCACACGAAAATAGTTTTCACCACGGCATTTGACCGCTATGCCATCGACGGCTACAAAGTCAACGCCATAGGCTACCTGCTCAAGCCAATCGCCTATTCTGACTTCCTTGAGGCGGCAAACAAGGCAAAAGAGTTGTTCGACGAAAGCAAGCCTACCGTCAAAGGCAGAAGCATGTTCATAAAGAGCGACTACCGGCTATTGCAAATCGAATTTGACTCTATCTTGTATATTGAGGGGTTGAAAGATTATGTGAAAATACACCTGAAAAACGACACCAAAGCCATCACGTCATTGATGAATCTCAAGACACTTGAAGAAATGCTGCCCTCGCCGATGTTCCTCAGGGTGCACCGCTCGTACATTGTCAACATGAACAACGTCAAGACGGTAGAACACTGGCGCATTGTTTATGACAACATATACGTCCCCATTGGCGACAGCTACAAACAACAGTTCCTTGACTTCATCAAACAAAAGATGACTTGATTTTATATTCTTGTCCAATCAAAATCACTGTGATGCGCAAGACGTGCAACATATTACGTACGCGGTATTGACACGATTACACCAAACAGATAAAAGTTAAGACCTCATGAGAAAGAATTTTGGAGCAAAACCTCTGAGCTACTGCCAGCCTGTGCTAATCATTGCTGCATACGATGAACACGGCACGCCTAATGCCATGAACGCAGCATGGGGAGGTATCAGCGAAATCAATGAAATCAGTATCTGCCTCAGTGCCGGGCATAAAACCGTTAAAAACATCCTAAAGCGCGGCGCATTCACTGTCAGCATGGGTGAAGCCGGGCAATTGGCCGCTTGCGACTACGTGGGTATAGTGTCGGGCAACGAAGTCCCCGACAAATTTGAACAAGCAGGATTCCATGCAGAAAAATCCGAGTTCGTCGATGCGCCGTTAATCAAAGAATTGTCGGTTGCATTGGAATGCAAGTTTAAGGACTACAACCCAGACACATGCATCATGCGAGGGGAGATAGTCAACGTCAGCGTTGATGAACGGGTAATCGATGAAGAAGGGAAAGTGGATGCGGCTAAAGTCAAACCTATAACGTTTGACCCTTTCAACAACGAATATCTAATGATAGCAGGAAAAGCAGGCAATGCATTCTCCGACGGCAAGAAATTAAAATAACTCAAGTGCCAAGAACGGGGCAGTGTTCCAAAAAGTATATATGCAGACTTGCTAAATACACAACCTTTTGAAACACTGCCCACTAATTGAAACACTTCCTGTTTCTATCGTATAGACTACAACTTTTCTAACTTGTACAACCTTTTCAACATGAAGCGGAGTGACGTGCAGGACTTAAGGAAGATGAAAGATAATGCTGCAAACACTACAAGTCCGGCACATAACCAGTCATACGCAACGCTTTTATAACATGATCTTACAGCAAAGAAAAGAATACTAAACCACGGTAACGCATAGTTTGCATACTCCCAAATCTTGCACAACATTGTAGGATGGATGCATAGTGCATCATCTCCCTCGTGGCAAACAAATGATGCAACAACAGCTGATGGTATCCCCATTCTGAGAAAACGATTATAAGCCAATTTGATTTCAATTTTGTCGCCTTCTTTTGCATCAAACTCCAAATGGTCTTTTTTTATGGGGCAAACCATGGTTATTTTTCCATTCTTGAATACTTCAACTCTTGTGAAAACATGAGTGGAGCCCCGGTTAATTACGATTTTCATATTTGTCAGTTAGTTTATGTAAGCATTTTGGATATTTTTCCTAAGCAGAATCACTTATTAGCTGCAAGAAATGAACACAATTGCCATAAAGGCAGCGAGTACAACACGGCTAAAAGTCAATTGTTTGCTCATAATACTAATCATGTTTTGATGATATTAATAAAATTGTCGGAGCAAATAAATGAATGAAAAAACGATTCACAATAGGGTCGTAATTAAATCGTGTTAACATTAAAATATTATTACGCTCTGATTAGTATTAAACTTATGTTTGTGTACGCATTTTTCTTTATTCATAAAAGCAAACACCACAAGAACGAAACCAAAGAGACAGAGTTCCGCTATAATTTGGCTTTAATATGGTTTCATTATCGCACTATTTATGAAATTTTCCACAGCATTATTAGAGCGTTCTACCTTTTTGCCATAACCGAAATTATATGTGGCTTTAATCGTCACGCTGCGACCT
>CAZWPW010000135.1:2067-5407 GCA_964635525.1 uncultured Bacteroidaceae bacterium | reverse complement strand
AAGCAATTCCAAATCGACCAGGCGCAAAGCGTGCGCGTCACTATCCAAGCATGGAAGCACAGGCCGACGCACATCAGGGTCAAGGAGTCATTGATCAGGATCTTCAGCCCCTTGCTTTAAGAAGATGGTGAAGTTGACGCTGCCGTACTCGCGGTGCTCAACGAAATATGGGTTGTCATGGAAAGACAGGTTCTTCCCGTGCTCGAAAACGAACAACCCGCCATCGCGCAATATGCCCGAACCAAGAACCAACGACGGGACAGAGGCTATTGAGGGCAACGAATAGGGTGGGTCGGCAAATATGAAATCGAATTGCTCGCGGCAACTCTTCAGGAACTTGAAAACGTCGCAATGCAGCAGGGCAGGAGCATCATCGCCCAACTTGTCGAAAACTGACCTGATGAAACGGCAGTGCATGGCATCTTTCTCAACGGCGACAACACGCCGGCAACCGCGTGAGGCAAGTTCGGCGGCAATGCTTCCCGTACCCGAAAACAAATCAAGCGCCGCAGCGCAATCGCCGAAATCAATCATGTTTGACAGTACGTTGAAGATGTTCTCCTTGGCGAAATCGGTCGTCGGCCTGGCCTTGAACGACTTGGGGATGTCAAAGTGGCGACGCTTGTATTTGCCTCCAACTATCCTCATTCCGTAACGTTGCTTTCAGAAAGTAGCAAAGCCGCCATGTCGGAAGTGAGGCATACGGCATCGCCCTCTACTTTAAACGATGTTCCCGCCGGCTCGTCTGCCACCACATTGCTTACGTATCGGCTTGCTGTCCGGGCAAGCGACGAGTGAGCGCCATGCTCTACCGATACGTGCAGGAGGTCATCAGTTTGCGAAAAGCCAACGGCGCGCCAAGCGTGCAACAGGTAAAACAAACGCGTGTTGTCGTCATTGCACTCGAACGTGTTCGAGAAAACAAGCCGGCCGCAATCGAAAGCGAAAACACCCATCGAGCCATTGTAAACGTATGCATAGGCAACCCTCTCGTTCGACCCGGCCACGGATGCCGCCGCATGCTCGAGCAGCAAGGCAAACGAGTTATGGAACGATGCCTGAGGGAACTCCGACGCAAAGAAACGCCTCACGTAACGGTTGAAACCGAACAAGGCCACGCACCCGGCATTCGGCAGCGAGGCAGATAGTACCTCTTCATTGCTGGCGATGTCAAAGCATGCGCCGAAAAGTGCGTTTGCCTCCGCTGAGTCGTAAAGGCTCGAAGGCACTACCGTCATCCTCGGGCTGCAATGCACGGCGTTGACCTTGCCGGAGGCCGGCGCATCTATTCCAAACGAGGAAAGAGCCGCTTTGATATTGGCCAAAACAGGCAACGACTGGTCTGTCGCCAAAGACTTGGCAACAACCGCTGCGCCGCTCGCGGCCGAAAAAGAACAAATCACATCCGGCGACAACCAGAGCGACAACGTGCCGGATTCTGGTTCGGCGGGCCGGAAACCGCCGTCTGCTTGGGTCAATGTCATAACTCCGACAAACTATTAGGCCGCGCATAAGCGCAGGCAAGCCGCAAGCGCCAGATGGTATGGCAATCTTGCTTTTTTAGCATATCTTCGCTGTTCGTTAGGGCAAATTTAATCCAAATAACCAAGATTGCCCAACCAAGTACGGATGTTTTAAGCAGAAAATTGACATGATCAACTCACTCTTGTCGCGGCAAATAGCCGAGAACTGCCAATTCGAACCAACTGCAGAGCAACTACAGGCCATAGAAAGCATTAGCCGATTCCTGCTGTCGCGCGACAACGAAACGGTCTACTTGCTCAAAGGATATGCCGGAACAGGCAAAACATCGCTCGCAGCGGCAGTTGTCAAGACACTCGCAATGATAAATGCTAAGACCGTGCTGCTCGCACCGACGGGAAGGGCGGCCAAAGTCTTCTCAATATACTCGGGGAGCAAAGCCTACACCATACACAAGGCAATCTACCGGCAGAAAGCATTCTCGCACGAGATGGAAAACTTCGTCATGGGGCAAAACCTCGCCAAGGACACGGTGTTCATCGTTGACGAGGCATCTATGATTTCAAATACCGCCGCCGGAGCAGCGCACTTCGGCTCGGGAAGGCTGCTTGAAGACCTCATCGAGTTCGTCCAAGCCGGAAACAACTGCAAACTCATGATGATAGGCGACACGGCGCAACTCCCTCCGGTAGGCGAAACCGAAAGCCCAGCACTCTCAGCCGACAGGCTCGCGGAACTCGGCCTCAAAATCGAGCAAACAGAACTGTGCAACGTCATCAGGCAACACAGCGCATCGGGAATCTTGCACAACGCCACCGCAATACGAAATCTTATCAGGGAAAACCCGGCAGGCAAGCCGACCATGGCTGCAAGCGGATTCAGCGACATCAAGCGCGTTGGCAGCGATGGACTGATAGACGCGATAAACGAATGCTATTCGCGTGACGGATTGCAGGAAACAATCGTCATAACACGCTCAAACAAACGGGCAAACATCTACAACAAAGGAATAAGGAACACCGTCCTTTACCGCGAAGAGGAACTTGAAAGCGGCGACATGGTCATGGTGACAAAAAACAACTACGGCGCGAACCTCATAGGAAGCGGGATAGATTTCATAGCCAACGGCGATATAGCTATCGTCAAAAGGATAGGTAACAACATCGAAGCCTACGGCCTGAGGTTCGCCGACGTGACGATGGAATTCCCCGACTACGACAACCTCGAGATCAAAAGCAAAGTGATACTTGACACGCTGCATTGCGACACGCCATCGCTTGGCAAGGAACAGAGCGACGCGCTATTCAACGGGGTATACGAAAGCTACGCAGATGCCGGGAACAAGCGAGAAAGGATGAAGAAAGTCAAGGCTGACCCATTCTACAACGCTTTGCAAATCAAATACGCCTACGCCGTGACCTGCCACAAGGCGCAAGGGGGGCAGTGGGCGAACATATTTCTCGACTACGGCTACATGCCAAACGGAATGGCGGGCATCGACAACCTCAGGTGGCTTTACACTGCGGTGACGAGAGCCAAAGGCACGCTCTACCTCGTCAATTATCCCGATGCGGAATGCGTCTGAGCCGCTTGGCGTCAAGGCTCTCCCTCGACGCGGCATCCATTGAAGCCGCGTTCCTGCTGCGCCCTCTCTTTCGAATAGATGTAATACCTGCACGCAGCCGAGGTGCATAATTCACCTTGAGCGTCGAAGAGTGACGACTCTATCTCAGCAACGCTGCGCGCAACCCTCAAAATCTTGGCTTTGACCGTCAGCAAAGGGTTGTCGGAGAGCACCGGTTTGTGGTAGCTCACCTCCATTTTCCACGTCACGCCTATGGTTTGCAACTTGCGCATG
>CAZWPW010000135.1:0-2057 GCA_964635525.1 uncultured Bacteroidaceae bacterium | reverse complement strand
TATCTCGGCAAGCAGCAAGGCCTGTATCCCGCCGTGCACTACCTTGTGCCAGCCCTCGAAACACTCCGATGGGCGCCAATGGGCAACGACCTCATCGCCATCTTCATAGAACTCGAGCTTCAGCCCGGCGGCGTTGCGGGGCGAGCAGCCATAGCAATTGTGCAACGGCCAATCTTCGTAAGGGTCAATTATCCTCTTCATCGTCATGAACGGTTTTCAGCCAAGCGAAGATAATGAAACTGCCCTGAAACATCAAATGCGCTCCGCAAACCTGCCCCAAGGTGGATTAAATCACGATAATGAAATTCTTTTTGGCTGCTTTTTGTTCATATAGCTTTTACCATCTTCTCTATGAATGCTATTTCTTCATCGGTCAGATGGTATTTCGCATAAAGCTGCCAGTCTATTTCCTCGATGGATTTGCTCCAGTCGATGTCGCTGGTTGAAGTGAAGTCTTGGAGAGGGACGTTAGCCCACGTGCTTTTAGGATTATGCTGCGTGGCCTTTAACGTGCCAAGCATTGTGCGAGCGAATTTGCTGCAAATATATTTCAGGCAATTACTTGCCTCGCCGGCATTGTCAAAATTGCCTATGGAAAGGAAAGTGTCAGTATGGCCAATGATTGGCGTGCCAATGATTGGCGTGCTTAATACTTCTCCAATGGCGCCCGTGCCATTGGCCTCGGGGACGAGCACTTTGTAGGAATCAAGGCTATCGACGGGCAGAACATAGTCTCTCTTGACCCAGCGATATGCGCGTTTCCCCTTGACCAGTCCCAACATCTGGATGTATTGTGCGCCGTCGTCAGGTTTTTTCTCCAAAAATATCTCAGGCAAACCTTGCATCGAGTTGGAAGTTATCTTCGCCGCAGTGCCTTTCCCTTGCACCTCCGCCACGTGCGGATGTTCAGAAAACACTATGTCCGAAAACTTGTACACGCCTTGCGAAGAGACCATATCGGCAAACAGATTTGCCGAGAAATCATCGTGGGAAAACACTTTACGCAAGATTGACCTCAATTCGTCATAAGCCGAGAAAAGCCCTATTGCCCCGAAGTCTTGGTTAGCATCACGCAGTGTAATGACCACACCTCCTTTTATATCTACACTCGGGAATATGTCTGTGGACTTTTGAAGGTAATCAACGACTTTGAAATGCTTATCCGAAAGCATCTTTTCATTCCATTCTCCGGGCGTTTGCCCAGCCTTGAAAAGAAAGCGTGCAGGTGTTATGAGTGTAACAATATCTGATAATTTGAACGAAATGTCATAGAACAAATAATATACTGGTGATTTGCGAGTGCTTACACCTTCCTCCTGATACGGCGGATTTCCTACTATCGCATTGAATTTCATGTTGTCGTTGTCATTAGCTTTCCAGAACGAGCGTCCCTTTGCCATCTTCTCGATGAAGTTTTGTGGCTTGTTCTTGATTAGGTTGATTAAATCCTCGAAATAATGAGTGTTCACTTTGGCTTTGCGGAATCCCACGAGCGTCCGCTTGGTGATGCTTTCTGCCATCGGCGTTTTGCATAGCACGAAGATGTTTTCCGCCACGGTCTTGTCCCACACCGCCTGCTGCTCTTCAAGCGTTATGGCAGAGATGGTGCTGTCCTTCAGGCGGGAGCGGTAAATGCTGTAAGCCATATAAAGCGGATACAGACCCGACTTGGAGTTGATTTCAAGTATGCGGCTGTCAGACGTGAACACGTCTTCCGTGACCTTGCCGTGGTCGATGAAACGCGGCTCGTCGAGGGTGTGTTCGTAATCCTTGTCGTAGAAGCAGTAGCCGCCTAAACAGTCGCCCAAGTGCATGTTCACCACGCGCCACGGGGTTAGCACCGTTTCCTTGTCGGGATTGCGGAACGTGTCGAAGATGGCCGTGATGCGCCCGATGCGTTCCTCTACGCTCAGCTTGTCCGCAGCACGTGCCATAGTGCGGATGCGCTTGCCTGCAGCACGGAAGATGTCGGGGTCGTAGTATTTCCTGAAAGCGTTGAACATCTGCTTGCTCACCCCTTTGGGCATGAACTCCTCCCATGAGCGCTGGTCTATCTT
>CAZWPW010000134.1:3091-5432 GCA_964635525.1 uncultured Bacteroidaceae bacterium | reverse complement strand
AGAGCAACTGACTCTTAATCAGTGGGTCCAGGGTTCGAGTCCCTGAGGGTGTACGAGGCTTTCCGCAGCATGTACTGGTTCCTTGCCGTAGGCAGGGAACCAGTTTTTTTCGGGATTCAATCGTGGCAGATGCAGTTCATTTGAATATTATGTCGTTGATGACGTGGCTGCCCGCTTCTTTGTTGAGGCGTTCGGCCAGTACTTTCCTGTTGAGGTAGAGCGATGCCTTGAGCGGCGCTGATGTGATATTGACGTGCAGCACGCCTTGCCTGATGTACATCTTCCCGGTGCGTTTGGCAATAGTTTCCCCGACCACTGCCTGCCACGATGCCATTAGCCGGTGTTGGTTGAGCGGTGTTTCTAGCCCTTCTTCCCTGAGGTAACGCAGGACTACGTCTTTGAGCAATTGCGGCCTTTTGCCCATGCCTGTTGTCGAGTTGGAAAGTGGTGTTGCCTGGCCGCCGTTGAGCGGTTCTTTTGTTGCTCTACGGCAAGGGTGATGCTACCCCAGTTCTTCTACGGCCTTTATCTTTTCTTCTATAAGCTTGATGTCCTCCTTGAGCTTGTCGATTTTCCTGTTTATTTCCGTAAGCAGCGTGTTGCCGTTGCCAGATGTGAAATTCAGGAAGTTGAGGTTGTTCTCGTATGTTTTCAGCTCGTTGATCATGTTGTCGCGTTGCCTCATCAATTTGTCTTTCTCCCTGTTCATGCCTGCCGGATGCTCTTTGCTCCTTGCCGTGAGGTTGTTCTTGAATGTTGCCAGCCTGCGTTCAGAGATGTTTTTGCGCAGCAGGTCAAACCATTTGTCCGACAACAGATGGTATTCCTTGTATAGCTTGTCTTTTTCCTTGTAAGGCACGAACCCTGTCTCGTTCCATTTCTGTTGCAGTTCTTTGATGGTTTCTATGGCTTCTTCCGGGTCGGTGTCTTCGGGTATGTTCCTTATCTGTTCGATGATGTCTCTCTTTATTTTCAGGTTTTCCCGTTCGTCATTGCGTTGCGATTTGGTTGCCTCGTTCCTTTTCTCAAAGAAATAGTCGCATGCTTCGATGAATCGTTTCCAGACGGCGTTTGAATGTTTTTTCGGTACGGGGCCTATTTCTTTCCATTCTTTTTGCAAAGCTGTGAGTGCTTCTGACGTTGCTTTCCATTCGGTGCTTTCCTTGAGTTCTTCTGCTTTGCTGCACAGTTCGAGTTTTTTGGCAAGGTTCTTTGCCATTTCCTCTTTCATGTTCTTGTAGAACTCCCCTTTCTTGTTGAAGAACAAGTTGCACGCTTGGCGGAAGCGGTCGTATATCTTTTGGTTCATTTTTTGCGGAGCGAAGCCAATTGTTTTCCATTTGGCTTGCAGGGCGATTACTTCCGCTGTCTTTTCATCCCATTTCGCGTATGTTTTTATCTCCTCGGCGTTGATGCTTTCGACGATTTCGCAGATGACGGTTTTTTCGTCTAATGCTTTTTGTTCATTTTCTTTTATTGCCTCGAAATGCTGCTGGTATTTTTTGTTTATTATGGTCGATGCCGCCTTGAAGCGGTTCCATATTTCATCCCTCATTTCTGGCGCAACGGGGCCTTTCTCCCTGTATTCCTGGTGCAGCGTTTGCAGTTTGTGGAACGCCGGGACGATATCCTCCTCCGTCGTAAGTTTCTCTGCCGCTTCGCAGAGGGCTATTTTTGCTTCGAGGTTCTTTTTGAAGTCGTAGCTCCGCAGTTCGTGGTTTATTTTCAGCAAGTCGTAGAATTGTTCAACGTAGTGGTGGTAGTTTTTCCACAGTTCGTTGCTTTTCGTTGCTGGCACGAGTTTTATGCTGTTCCACTCTTCGCGGAGTTGTTTGAACTCGTTGTATGCTTTGTTGACATCCTCGGCCTCGATGAGTTCTTTGATGCGGTTGATTATTTCAGTCTTTTTCTTGAGGTTTTCTTCCTTTGTCTTTTCGAGCTCGGCGTTCAGTTTGCTCTTTTCCTCCTTTATTACGTTCATGAGGCGTTTGAACTCGGCTTCATCGCTGTCAGGGGTTGGTTGAAACCCTTCCTCGTTGCCTTTGTCTTCAATGAAAGCCTCCTTTTCTTTCTCTATTTCGTTTTTGCGGATTTTGTAGAAAGCCTGTTTGAGCGTGTCGAGTTCTTGCTTTTCTATTTGCCCGGGTTCATTGGCTATTTCTTCCAGCCGTTGCAGTATTTCCTGCTTGGTGTAGGTTTTCTTTTCAGCGGCTTCGTTTGTTTGTTGCTCGTTTAAAGTTTCTGGTGTCATGGCCTTTTGTTTTTATGTTTGTTTGTCGTTGCTTGCTTTTGTGGTCAGCTCAGCATCACGGTTATTCCCATGTAGAGCAGCATCCCTATT
>CAZWPW010000134.1:0-3081 GCA_964635525.1 uncultured Bacteroidaceae bacterium | reverse complement strand
TATTTTTATCTTCTCGAAGATCATAGGCACCAATGTCCCGAATATCGAGGCGAACATCACTACCGCGAACAAGCTGATTGATACCGAGTAGGTCACTGTCGCATGGCTGCCGTAGCGCATGAAGTTGTAGATGTACACGAGCATCGATATTATAGTGGCGTTGACGAGGGCCACCAATGATTCCTTGAGTACTTGCTTGAGTATCTTGTTCGTGCCGATAGAGTTTTTGGCCAGGCCTTGCACGATTATTGCTGACGATTGCGTTCCGACGTTCCCTCCCGTGCCGCCTATGAGCGGGATGTAAAGAGCCATCTCGGGGTAAATTTTGAACGTCATGTCAAAGTTGCCGAGTATTAGCGAGTTGCATATTCCCCCGAGCATGCCTATCATCAGCCATGGCAACCGTGCCTTGGTCTGGTCGAGGACGTTGTCGTCGGTCTCAATGTCGGCCGACAGACCGGATGCCAATTGGTATTCCCTCTCGGCTTGCTCGCGCACCTCATCCATGACATCGTCAACGGTAATCCTGCCCACAAGCCGCCCTATGCTGTCGATGACGGGTATGGCAACGAGGTCGTACTTCTCAATCAGTTGCGCAACCTCGTCTATTGGCGTGTCGACTTTGACGGAGATGGGATCCTTCTTCATGACGTGCTTGACTTTCGAGACCGAAGGGCTCGTTATCATCCTTTTCAAGGGGAAAACGCCCCGGAGCCTCTCGTCGTCATCAATGACGTAGACGTAGTAAATCTCGTCCATGTCTTCGGCCTGATGTCGCATCTCTTTCAGGCATTCCGGCATGCTCCAGTTCTCGTTTACCACCACCATTTCCGTGCCCATCAACCCGCCGGCGGTATCCTCGTCGTACTTGAGAAGATCCACGATGTCGCCGGCTTGCTCTATGTCTTCGATGTGCGAGAGGACTTCCTCCTGCTTGTCCTCATCCATGTCCCTCATCACATCGACGGCATCGTCGGAGTCCATGTAGTCGACGAACTTCTTGGCTATTGTTTCAGAGGGCAGGATTTTCAGGAACTCCTTTCTCGTATCCTCGTCCATGGCGACGAGCACATCGGCCGCCGTCTCGTTGTCGAGGAGCAGGTAGATTGATTTGGCTTGTTCGTGTTCGAGCTTGTCGCACATCTCGGCTATGTCGGCCGGGTGCATGCCAGAGAGGGTCTCCTTCAGTTCGTCGAATTTCTTCCCCTCAATCAGGCTGGTTACATTCTCAAGAAACACTTCTTCCATGTCAGGCGGTAATTGCGTGGCCTCTTTGCGGCATCAATAGTTTATTGCTTGGACTTTTCGTATATTATTATTTTCCCCTCGTCGGTGGCATCAACCTCGTTGATGTATTTAGGCGACTTGCCGTACTTGTTCTCATGCGGCTGGCTTCAATAAAACCTAACGTAGGGGTAGCTTTCATCATAATCGCAAATTTAAAACAGTGTGACTAACTTTGTATTTGTCTCATTTCCTCAATCGGGTGCGCCAAGTGCTGTGTTGCGCCGCTGGAAGAGATTCCCACGCCGGCGGCCTCTACTTGGTTGGTCAGTTCGATGAAATCGTCAACCGACAACTGCTCTGGCCTCTTCGAAAGGAATTTCTCATCGCACTTGTGTTCACCAGTCAATGGTTTTATAGAGTTCTTTATCGTTTTTCTCCTTTGGTTGAATGTCGTTTTCACTATTTGCTTGAAAAGCCTCTCGTTGCATTCCATGCTGGTCGTCTTGTTCCTCGTGAGCCTTATAACCGCGCTTTTGACTTTCGGAGGGGGGATGAACACGTCTTCGTCGACGGTGAAAATGTATTCGGCGTCATACCATACGCCCAACAGGACGCTCAGTATCCCGTAGCTTTTGCGCCCCGGCCCGGCCGTTATTCTTTCGGCGACCTCCTTTTGCACCATCCCAGTGCAGCACGGTATCAAGTCCTTGTTGTCAATGAGCTTGAAGAATATTTGGTTCGAGATGTTGTAGGGGTAATTGCCCGTGAGGACGAAGCTGCCGCCCCCGAACACTTCCTTGAGATCCATCTTGAGGAAGTCGCCCTCGATTATTGACGTTCCGTCCAAGCCCTCCATCCCGGTGCGGAGGTATCTGACCGCCTCCCTGTCAAGTTCTACGACTTTCAGAGGCCGGCCCTTGCCTATGAGGAACTGAGTCAACGCCCCCTTGCCCGCGCCTACTTCGAGGACAGGCAAGCCCGGGCAGCAATCTACCGTGCCGGCTATAGCCTCCGCGACCTGCTTGTCTTTGAGGAAGTGTTGGCCCAATGATTTCTTCGGCTTCACAAACATCGCTTGCAAGATACTATAGTATTTGACAAGACACCATTATTCTTTTTAATTATATCTTTGCGCCACGCAAAGATAATGACGCACGCTGCCAAAACAATGGCAAAACAGCATGATTTGCGCCGCCGCATTGTTTAGCATGGCGTAGCAAAGGTATTGATTTATATGAAATAACATAGAGCCGCAGTGAAAAAGACTTTGAAAGTGGCACTTCCATTGCTCCTCGGCCTGCTGCTGATGCTTTGGATCTACCGCGATTTCGACTTCTCGACCTTCGCCCGAAGCCTATCGGCAGTGGGTTGGTGGTGGATGCTCGCCTCCTTGGCCTTCGGAGCACTCAGCTACATAGTCAGAGGGCTGCGCTGGAAGTTGTTGCTGCAGCCAATTGGCGAAAGCGTCCCGGACCAGCTCTGCGTCAATTCCGTCAACGTGGCATTTATGATGAACATCCTCATACCCCGTGTCGGGGAGGTTTCCCGCTGCGTCCTCCTGCGCCGCTACGCCGGAGTGCCGTTCACGAAATCATTGGGGACAGTGGTGACAGAGAGGGTAATCGATGCCGTGTGCATGATTCTGATTACCGTGGTCGCCTTTGTGCTTCAGATGGGCTTCTTCAAAGACTTCTTCGCCGCCACCGGGGTGGGCAAAAATGGCGGAGGATACGCATTCGATGCCCCTGTGCTATTCCTCGCCTTGCTCATTGCAGCCGCAGCATGCTTGCTGGCGGTGTTCATCCTGCGCCGCACCGCAATAGCAAAAAGGTTGGGAGAGATTGCCCGGAACAT
>CAZWPW010000133.1:0-5492 GCA_964635525.1 uncultured Bacteroidaceae bacterium | reverse complement strand
ATTTATGCTGAATACGATTTCAGAGGTATCCCCCACTACATGAACTCATCAATCTTTGCCGCTATAATTTTGGCATTTACCCGCAGAAACGCTAAAATTGCGCAACATAACATTATTAACTTCAAATAAAGAAATATGGAAATACCTTTCGCTGAATCATGGAAAATTAAAATGGTCGAACCGATCAAGAAAAGCACACGACAAGAACGTGAAAAATGGATCAAAGAAGCACACTACAATGTCTTCCAGCTCAAAGCTGAACAAGTCTACATCGACTTGCTGACCGATTCTGGCACAAATGCCATGAGCGACAGGCAATGGGCCGGCATGATGGTCGGCGACGAAAGCTATGCAGGTGCAAGGTCGTTCCAGCACATGAAAGACACAATAACGAAATTGACGGGATTCGAGTACGTCATACCAACACACCAAGGGCGGGCAGCAGAGAACGTTCTATTCTCCTACCTTGTCAAACAAGGCGACATAGTGCCGGGCAACTCGCATTTCGATACCACAAAGGGGCATATCGAAGGCCGGAAAGCAACGGCCGTTGACTGTACCATCGATGAGGCAAAGGACACGCAGGCCGAAGTGCCGTTCAAAGGCAATGTAGACCCGGCAAAACTCGACAAAGTGCTGCAAGAAAACGCCGCCAAAGTTCCATTCATCATCATTACCATAACAAACAATACGGCCGGAGGGCAGCCTGTTTCAATGCAGAACCTGCGTGAAGTCCGCAAAATAGCCGACAAGTACGGCAAACCGGTGATTTTCGACTCGGCACGATTCGCAGAAAACGCGTACTTCATAAAAACCCGGGAGCCGGGATATGACAGCAAAACAATAAAAGAAATCGCCAAAGAGATGTTCTCATACGCCGACGCAATGACAATGAGCGCAAAGAAGGACGCAGTGGTAAACATGGGAGGATTCATCGCAACGAACAAACAGGACTGGTACGATGGCGCAAAAGAATATTGCGTCGAGTTCGAAGGATACCTCACATACGGTGGAATGAATGGCCGCGACATGGAAGCCGTGGCTATAGGACTCGACGAAAACACAGAATTCGACAACCTGCAAACTCGTATTAAGCAAGTGGAATATCTGGCAAAAAGGCTTGACGAGTTTGAGATACCATACCAACGCCCGGCAGGAGGGCACGCCATATTCATCGATGCCAGAAAAGTGCTGACCGAAATACCAAAGGAAGAATTCCCTGCACAAACGCTGACAATTGAACTATACCTCGAAGCAGGGATAAGGGGATGCGAAATAGGATACCTGCTTGCCGACCGCGACCCGGTAACAAGGGAGAACAGGTTCAACGGCCTCGACTTCCTGCGCCTGGCGATACCACGGCGCGTGTACACTAACAACCACATGGACGTAATCGCCGTGGCGCTGAAAAACGTCTACGACCGCAGGAAAGAAATCAAACGTGGAGTGCGGATAGCATGGGAAGCACCGCTGATGAGGCACTTCACCGTCAAGCTCGAAAGGCTCTGAGGCACAGCGGCGGACGTTGCGGTCCGCCGCACCACCCTACCGGGTAATGCAACGGAAGCAGCAGAGGTTACCGCCACTAATCCCTGAGCCGCATAGAATTGGCATCGTCAAGCAACCGCTTGTCGCGCTTGATGGCTCTCACTGCCAAGCCGACGAACACTAAAGCAACCAACGGCAGAGCCAAAGCCCAGCCAAGGCGCAATGCGTCCCCCATACCAGCCTTAAACTTCAAAATGAAGAAAAGAGCCACTGGATAGTAGGCAACCAGCAAAATCATGTTGAGCATGCACAGTTTGGTTTGCCTTTTGAGTTTCTTGAAATTGGCGATTGCAGCAATCGACAAGCATGCCGAAAGCAGCAACAAAGCGGACATAGCAATGCTTGCATAGCACGCCGCACCGCACGAAGCCAGACGAACAGCACACAAGAACACAGCCGCCCCGGCAACGGCAGCGGCAATGAAAAGGTATAAAGTCTGGATGCGTTGGATAACCATCAACCGCCTGATTACATGTTGTCTATCCGCGCCGGATTCCTATAATACACCTTATGGTCCTCATATTCCTTCGTAGCAATCAGGGTCGGTTTGGGAAGTTTCTCGTAGTAGCGCGAAATCTCTATCTGCTCCCTGTTCTCGAACACCTCCTCGAGGTTGTCGTTGCCCGTAGCGAACTCCTGCAGCTTCTTCGACAAGTCTGACTTCATCTCCTGCGAGATCTGGTTCGCCCTCTTGCCTATGATTGCCACTGTTTCGTAGATGTTGCCCGTATCAGAGCACAAATCCATCAAGTCGCGGGTGATAGTGGTCAAAGGTGCGTTTGTTCTCTTGTAATCCATTGAATATTGACAGTTTAATCGTTGATGTACTTTTCTGAGTTTCTGAATATCGAAGTAGCCTCCTTCATGTACTTGCTATCGGGGAACTCGTTGACGAAGGCATAGAACTCGTCGACAGTTTCGCGGTAACGCTCCGTCCTCTTCTCGTCAATGCTGTGCGTGGCAAGCTCGTAGCGTGCCCTAAGGATGAGAATCGACAAGTCTTCGCGGTAATGAGTATAGGGATAATCCCTCAAGGCATTCTGTGCCGTGACGATGCACGACAAGTAGTTGTTACCCATGTAGTCGCCCAAGTCGTAATACAGCTTGGCCGAGAGGTAGTCTTTGTACACGAGCTTGTCCTGCAAATCGAATTGCATTTGTTGAGCGAAATCCTTATGTCTGCTTTGCGGGAAGAACTCCATGAACATCTGCAGTTCCTGGATGGCTACGTACGTCTGCGTCTGGTCAAGCTGGGTCTCGGGGCTGTCAAGGAAAAGCGACCGTCCAGCGTAGAACCTCGCCTCCTCAGTGTACGAACCACGCGGGTAAGTCGTGTAATAGGTCCTGAAGTACTGCGCCGCCGTTGAATAGTCCTTCTGCTTGAAATACGTCATGGCCAGGAGGAAGAGCGATTCCTCGGCATTCGAAGTGCCTTTCATGAACAGCACGATGTCTTCCATGAGCCTTGCCGAGCGGCCGTATTTCTTCTTCATGTAGTACCTCTTGGCCGACTCGTATTTGAGTTCACGGTCAATGCTTTTGGTCACTTTGTTGTAAGTGTCGCATGAAGCCAGCATGGCTCCCGCCAATGTAATCAAGAATAGTTTCTTCAACATACTAAGGAAATTGCGCAAATATACTAATAAGCAACATGCGATGCAATTAAAAAAACATAACGGGTCGCTACGGGGCGGCGAGCGGCATGCGCTATGTTGCTGACTTCCATGTAGCCACTCCTATTGTCGCCACTGACCCGGCGGAGAGTTGGCAGCTTTACCTCAGCGAATTGACAAAAAGATATACAACCCAAGGGCGGCTTGGGTTGTATGTTTTTGCCGCTTAGGTTGTATGTTTTCATGCTTTGGGTTGTATGTTTCCGCAGATCGGGGTTATTTAACTTTTGTTAAGTTTTCAGTTAATCAAATCTTTGGTTTTGACTTACTTGTTGCTGGGTTTATGATTTATTTGTCATCTTTTTGACAATTATGTTTTTTGGCTGCAGGCTTGTCATTTTATTATTGCGTGGAGTCTTCGTCGGTGTTGGATGTTGCCGTCCGGTTTTTCTTTATTGAGATGTCGAAGAGTTCGCGCACGTTGTCGAAATCGCGTTTGAAGACCAGCCCGAGGCCTTGCGTTGCCAGCGTTGTCTTTGTATAGTAGCGGTCGTTGGTGCGGTTGTAGGCTTTCAGGCGGAAGTTTCCCATCCGGTCGAGGATGTATTCCACTTCGAAGTCGCCCACGAAGTTCGTTTGTGACAGTGCGTTATCGCGGTATCCGAAGTTGCCGTTAATTAGCAGCCGGTTATTGAGGAGTTGCCCGGAGAGCATGCCCTCGAACTCCACGTCAGTCCATCCTTCGGTCCCGGTGCTCAGGTTCGTCCCTATGTTCCAGTTGTTGCTGTTTATGAGGTTCGAGAACATGTTGTTGAGCTGCCCCGAGAGTGTTGACGATAGCACCGAGCTCAGCGCGCTCGAGCTTTGTGCGGCTCCTTGGTTGTTGTAGTCGCTTGGGTAGAAGCGGCCTATGCTCAGCAGGTAGAGTATCTGCATATTCATTTGTTCGTCGGTGCTTATTGCGCTTAGCACGGTGCGTTGTATTTCCTCGCTGTCGTTGGGCAATTCGAGTCCCAGCTGTATGGATGGGTTTGTGAGCATCCCCGAGAGGTTCATGGTACAGTTGACTTTGACGGTCGATTGCCCTGTTTGGCTTACTACGTCGCTGCCGAGGTCGAGCAACGGCACGGAGTTCACGGTATATACGGCGTTGAGGTCAATGTCGGCATTTAACGGGTCTCCGTTGAATGCTACGCTGCTTCCTTCGCTGATTATGAAGTCTTTGCGGAATATTTCCTGTATGCTGAGCTTGTAGATGCCTTTTTCTATCGTGTAGTTCCCGTACATCTTGACGTCACCTTTGTTATAGTAGTCGATGCGGATGCTTCCGTTTCCTGTCGCGCCGATGTAGTCGCCTGCGGCATTGTCCATTATCAATTTGAGGTATATGCTTGGCGTTACGTCGATGTTGAGGTTGAGCCTGATGTCGGCTTTGGTCTTTCCTGTTGCGTTGCCTTGTGTTTTGTTGCGGTTTTTGGGTATGTATTGTTGTTCGTTCCGCCTGTAGTTTGTCTTGTCGACGAATGTCACGAAGTGGCTGCTTGCCGCTGTCGCCGTGCTGTTTATGATATACGAGAATGAGCTGTCGTTCCCTGTTCGCACGTTGGCATAGACGTTTGTCGTCCCCGCTCCTCCTGCTATGATGACGTTTCCGCTGGCGAATATTTTCCCGTAGAACGGGAGGTCGACGTTTTCTTCGATGTCCATGACGAGCATCCCGTCGAGGTTGGCATTGACTTCGTACGTAAGGTTTTTCAGGTGCTTGTGGTAGAGGTTGATGGTTGCCTTTGCTTTGTTCCCGAGTGCGTCGTTGACGGTGATATTGTCCATGAATATCTTGTTTGGCAAGAAGCGCACCGTGTCAGAGGTCATTAATGTTGTGTTGAGGAAATCGATGTTGAACTTGAAATTGTCGGCTGCGGCCCACCCTTCGAGCAGTATTCCATCCTTGAGCGGCCCATGTATTCTTATTTTTCCTGTTGCCCTTCCCTGGGTGTTTGAAGAGATGTTTTTCATGTATTTTCTGAGGAATCCGATGTCGACGTTCTTTGTGTTTATCGCGATGTCGATGCTTCCGGGTTTGATTGGGTGCACTACTCCTTCGATTTCGGTCATTGATTCTTTTTCTCCGGCTATGTTTCCTCCTATGACTATTCCTTTGGCTTCGTTGTCCCACATGGCCTTGACTTGCATGTCTCCTAATGTGCTTCCGTTGAAAGAGAAGCCGTCGACTTCGAGGTCGGCGTTAATCCTAAGCGTGCTTAGTATCCCGTTGGCGTATGCGAGGCCTGTCACCTCTCCTGAGAAGTCGACTACGCGGCGTATGTTCGC
>CAZWPW010000132.1:0-5501 GCA_964635525.1 uncultured Bacteroidaceae bacterium | reverse complement strand
ACACTATTTGAAAGTTTCTCAGGTTTCCAAATACGAGTCAAGCATAACGCTTCTTTCTTTTCTAATATGTCTAGGAGAGAGTTTCCTCACTCCGGCTACAAAGGTACAAAATGTATGCAATAAAAGTGCAAAAAAACTGGATTTTAACGATATAGATAAAAATAATCCTATTCAATTATATTCTCATATAAAATGGTGTAATCTTGTAAGATTGTTCCTTTTTTGCTCTTACCACCAATATGTACCTTTTCACCAACCTTTTTAATTTGAGTTTCATAGGCTACAACTAATTTCATTTTCTTATCTACTGCATCGGGCGTTATTGCAACATTAAATCCTAATTGTCCTCCTGTTTGAACAGATGGATACATAACGCCATCAAAAGCATGATCTGTCGTAACCACTTCTGTGAATATTGCAGATATAAGATAATTATAATCGAAACCGTCTTCGTTCTTTTTAGAAAATTCTTTGGCAAAATACTTAGCTGAAATGTCTATATCCTTAGCCGCATCAGGATATTTCATTAGAAAATCTTCATATGCTATTTTAAGTTCTCCAAGCAAAGAATTATCTGCATCGTGAAAATAATCTTTATGTATAACAACTAAGAGATGTATATCCTCAATAACTTCCCATTTCCCGAATGTGATTGTTTGTTCTCCGCTTGTTTCCATACCTTCTCTTATTAAGGAAGAACTTTCGCATGCAGAAATAAATCGGGTATCTATAATGTTTTGCTCTTCTGGAACAATACATCCATAAAACATAGTTCGCATAGGCGTACTCGCTCTTTGGCACTGTTTATTATACTGTTGAGGTTTATATGATAAATCTGAAACCGTTTTTAAGTTTCCATCACAACGTGCCCTTGTGATTGTTTTGCCTGGATGTAACGTAAAAATAATAAATCCAACTTTACCAAACTCACGTATCAATTCTCTTATTTCAAAATAAGGGTATTGGCTTAAGTCTAATGCTTCTAAACGGTTTATAATCGTTTACTTGTCCATAATATATAGATTTTCATAAGATAGAATTTGCGCCAAAGTAAATGCCGTTTAATAGAATGCTATATGGGAACAATATGGGAACATTCTTAAAAGATAAAAAGGGTAAGTCGTTTATCACTAACTACTTACCCTTTTACCTTGTACCCAGACCCGGGGTCGAACCGGGATGGATTGCTCCACTGGTGTTTGAGACCAGCGCGTCTACCGATTCCGCCATCTGGGCTTCTTTTGACGTGATGCGGTGCAAAGGTAATGCTATTTTTGTCATTGCCAAATATCCTGCCAAAACTTTCATGGTCGGAAATGCACTTCACAGGCACGATGCGATTGCTTTGTCAAGCAAACCGTTGTCAGCGAGGATTTTCTCGACAAACTCCCTGAATGCTCCTTGCCCGCCTTTTGCAGTTGTGACTATGCAGGCTTCTTTTTTGACGTAGTCGGGAGCGTCTCCTGGCGTGCCGCTTATCCCTGCATGCCTGAGCAATTGCAGATCGTTGATGTCGTCGCCAATGAATGCCACTTCGTCGATGCTTATGCCCAGCTTGCCGCACAATGCCTTAGCTGTTTCAAGCTTGTCGGACACGCCAAGGTAGCAATGCTCTATCTTTAACTTCTCTGCGCGCTTCGCCACTATTGCAGTCCTTTCTCCAGTCATGATTGCTACCGGAATTCCTAACTTGCGCAGGAAGATAACGCCCCAGCCGTCCCTGACGTTGAAGCGTTTCATCGCGTCGCCTTGGTCGGTGTAGTACATCCCCCCGTCGGTCATGACACCATCGATGTCAGTTATCACTAATTTAGGCAGTTTCATCGTCATATTCCCAGGATTCTTTTCAGCTCGTAGACCTCCGAATCCCATAGCTTTATCAAGTCGTCCTTGTCGGCCTCTTCTGCAAAGTCTGAAATCTCAAGCACGTATTCATTGGTCAGTTCATTCTTCCGTATCCGCAGCTCGAAGAATGTCTTGCCGGTTTTGTCGTCATCCCACCTGAAGCGTATGTGCGAAAAGGGTTTGCACGACAAAAGCCTTGCATGCTTCCTCTCGTTGCCCCAAACGAAGCAAAAGGAATCCTCGCTTTCAATCACTTCGTCGGCAAGCCATCGCCCATAGCCGGCCGCAGTGCTGATGTACTCCCAAAGCACGCTTTTGCTACTCGCCTTGAGCAAATATTCGAGTTGGATTTTAGTCTTGCCCATCGTTCGCTCAGGTTTTCCACTGTGTGCAAGTTAAGCAAAATATCCGAATATGCAAAACACGAAGCCAAGATGCCTGTTGGTGAATGAAGTCCTATTAGCCAGTAATTAGAATTATAAGTTGTAAATCCATGGCCATATTTATATGCCGGACCAATACCAATAAAGGCGGCAATGACCGCTGGCCATATTAGGAACGTCCATGTCTAATCGAATATTATTTTTCCTTTTGTATATCCGTAGTTAGAATCAATGAGCAAAACGACTTCTTTCCAATACGATGCCCACTCATGACAATATTTTGTTTCAACGCAAATATCTGTATTTTTTATTTGGTAAAGATTGTCGCCAATTTTCTTTACTTCTACAATATATTTCCCCGTTTTCATATTAGTGGGAACCAAGATGTATTCAACTTCTACTACCTTGTCATTCTTGCCAATAGCTTTAGCGCCGGATGCCGGTTTAGTCATCGAATAAAACCCTGCAATAGAGTAACTGCTCTCAGCATAGACAACGTATGAATAGACGAGGCAAACGATGCCAACTGTTAATCTTTTCAGATGTTTCATAGTTGATTGTGACTTAATTGCAATGGTGGAGACAACAATAGTTAGTGACTACGTTGGTGAGTGTTTATTTCCCTCTTTTTCGGCGGTTGATTTCTGCCTTGAGCATCCTCAGTTCCCTGCCGGTTTGCCCGGCAACCGACGTGTTTTCTTCCGCCCGGCGGATGAGGTACGGCAACACGTCGCGCACCTTGGCGTAGGGCACGTACTTGGTCACGTTGAACCCCTCGTGGGCAAGGTTGAAGGAGATGTTGTCGCTCATTCCAAGCAATTGCGAGAAGAATATTTTTGGATTGTCCCTTCCAATTCCTTTTTTGTCGATGAGTTCGGCCAACAGATAATTGCTTTCTTCATTGTGCGTTCCCATGAAAAGCTCGAAATGCTCCAAGTTGTCGACCACGAACCGGACACCTTCATTGAAGTTGGTGTCGGTGGCGGGCTTGTCTTTGCAAATTGGGTCAGGGTATCCCATTTTGGCAGCCCGGGCGCGTTCGGCTTCCATGTATGCCCCGCGCACGAATTTTATCCCAGCGATGTAGTTCCTCTCTTTGGCATCCTCGAGGATGCGGCGCAGGTATGGCATCCTGTCGTGCCGGTACATCTGCAAGGTGGCGAACACTATGGCGCGGCGCTTGTTATATTGGCGCATGGCCTCGTCGGTCAATTCGTCAAGGGCATCTTGGAAACAGAAGTCTTCGGCATCAACGAGAAGGCGCACGTCATTATCGTATGCTCGCTTGCAGAACGCCATGAACCTCTCCTTGAACGCCAAGAACTCCTTTGCCTCCTCCGGTGTTAGCTCTTCCCGTTTCTCCGAGGCCTTTGCCAGTAACTCATCGGTAACGATGGTAGATGGCTTGAACACGGCGTATGCAAGGTTTGCATTTCCCTTGGCATAGTCAATGGAGCGGATTGTCTCCTCGAAAGTTGCCTGTATGCCTTCCGGGGTTTGTTCCCCTTCGGCCGAATAATCGAGGGTGGTTAGCACATTGAATTGCTTGAGATGCTCAATCGTCTTGTGGCAATCCTCCAAACTTTCCCCGCCCACGAATTGCTTGTACAAGGTGGGCTTGACGACCCATGCAAGGGGGAAACGCAATTTCAAGGCGACACGGCTTAACACGCTGGCGCACTTCACAATCCAAGGGTGCTTGATGGTATTGAACAATAGGTACGCGTTTCTTAGCTCTGATTGGGATTTCGCCGAAAAGGCTATTTCTGTATTATTTAAATCTAACATGGCATAGAATAATAATGGTTTGCTGAAATATAGTGAACAAGCCGGTTACCATAATGTGTTACTGAATAACCGGCCTGTCGTAGTGCTCTTGCAAATTACTTTTCTCCCAAGAATGGATATTTGTAATCAGTTGGAGGAACAAAGTTCTCCTTGATGCACCTCGGGTTAGTCCATCGGATAAGGTTAAGCGCGCCGCCCGCCTTGTCGTTGGTGCCTGATGCCCTCGAGCCGCCGAAGGGCTGCTGGGCGATGACCGCGCCCGTAGGCTTGTCGTTTATGTAAAAATTGCCGGCAGCATAGCACAATTTGTGGAAAGCCTTGCCGATGGCATAGCGATCGTGTGCGAAGATGGAACCCGTCAACGCGTAGGGCGATGTGTTGCCGCAAAGCTCCAACGTTTCTTCAAATTTGTTGTCGTCGTACAGGTATATCGTGATTACCGGGCCGAAGATTTCCTCCACCATGGTCTTGAATGACGGGTTGGTAGTCAGAATGACGGTAGGCTCGATGAAATAGCCGACCGACTTGTCTCCATTGCCGCCGAAGAGGATCTCGGCGTCAGCCGATGCCTTGGCATGGTTGATATAACCCATGATTTTGTCAAACGATTCCTCGTCAATGACTGCATTGATGAAATTGGTGAAATCCTGCACGTCGCCCATCTTTATCTCCTTGAGCATATCGCCCACGTAACCCTTGATTTCCTTCCACAGCGACTTGGGCAGATAAGCGCGCGAGCCGGCCGAGCATTTCTGCCCTTGGTATTCGAACGCCCCGCGAACAATGGCAGTCGCCACTTCTAACGCATCAGCCGAAGGATGTGCAAAGATGAAGTTCTTGCCGCCGGTCTCTCCTACAATCTTCGGATACGACTTGTAATTGCCTATGTTCTCCCCAATCTGCCTCCAGAGGGTGTTGAATGTGGCCGTAGAGCCGGTGAAGTGCAAGCCTCCCAAGTCAGGGTGCGAGGTGATGACCTTGCCTATCAGCCTGCCCTCGCCGGGGATGAAGTTGACAACGCCATCGGGCATGCCAGCCTCCTTGAAGACCTTCATAAGCAGATAGTTCGAATGCAGGGCGGTGGTCGAAGGCTTCCAAACCGCAACGTTGCCCATCATGGCAGGAGCCATGTTCAGGTTAGAGGCGATGGAGGTGAAGTTGAAGGGGGTAAGCGAGAAAACGAAACCCTCCAAGGCACGGTATTCCATGCGGTTGAATATGCCTGGCTCGTCGGAATAAGGCTGGTCCTCATAAACCTGGCTGGCGTAGAATGTGCTGTAACGCAAGAAATCAATTAATTCGCAAGGAGCGTCTATCTCAGCTTGGAATGGGTTCTTGCTTTGCCCCAGCATGACGGAGGCATTCAACAGGTAACGGTATTTCGTCGAAAGCAACTCGGCTATGCGTAGCATCAACCCGCCTCTTTCGAGCCAAGGCAGTTCCGACCATTCCTTATGCGCCTTCATGGCGGCATCAATGGCCATT
>CAZWPW010000131.1:0-5568 GCA_964635525.1 uncultured Bacteroidaceae bacterium | reverse complement strand
CAAAACCAACAAAAACAAAGGGAGACAAAGCCTTGTCTCCCTTTATCACACCTTATAATACTAACAGACCATGGCAACCATAAAACCGTTCAAAGGAATAAGGCCTCCGAAAGAATTAGTCGAAAAAGTGGCGTCACGCCCCTACGATGTTCTGAACTCGGAAGAAGCAAGAAAAGAAGCCGGAGAAAACGAGATGTCACTCTACCACATCATCAAACCTGAAATAGACTTCCCGGCAGGAACCGACGAGCATGACGAAAAGGTCTACGGCAAAGCAGTCGAGAACTTCAAAAAGTTCCAAGACAACGGTTGGCTCGTCGAAGACAAAAAAGAGTGCTACTACATCTATGCACAAACAATGAACGGGAAAACGCAATACGGGCTCGTCGTCGGCGCGTACGTGCCTGACTACATGAACGGCACAATAAAGAAACATGAACTCACACGCCGCGACAAAGAGGAAGACCGCATGAAACACGTCAGGGTGAACAACGCAAACATCGAGCCGGTCTTCTTCGCTTACCACGACAACGACAAGCTAAACGCAATAGTCGAAAAGTACACAAAGACCGAACCCGAATACGATTTCATCACTAATGACGACGGCTTCGGCCACAAATTCTGGGTCATCGGCAACGAGGAGGATATAAAGCAAATAACCGATGCTTTCACTGGAATCAAATCACTATACATTGCCGACGGGCATCACCGTTCAGCGGCGGCTGCACTCGTGGGAGCAGAGAAAGCCGAGAACAACCCTCTGCACAAAGGCGACGAAGAATACAACTACTTCATGGCGGTATGCTTCCCGGCAAGCCAGCTGACTGTAATTGACTACAACAGGGTGGTGAAAGATTTGAACGGGCTCACCGAAGAACAATTCCTCAAAGCACTTGAACAGCATTTCACCATTGAGAAAAAAGACCATACATACCGCCCGCAAAAACTGCACAACTTCGGGTTATACTTGAACAAAACATGGTACAGCCTCACTGCACGGCCAGGGACATACGACGACAATGACCCAATAGGAGTGCTTGACGTGACAATTTCATCAAAATACATCCTTGATGAAATTCTCGGGATAAAAGACCTGCGCACTGACAAAAGAATTGATTTCGTCGGAGGCATAAGAGGCCTGGAAGAACTCGAAAAAAGAGTCGACAGCGGAGAAATGAAAGCTGCACTGGCACTCTACCCCGTAACAATGAAACAAATCATGGACATCGCTGACAGCGGAAACATCATGCCTCCTAAAACAACTTGGTTTGAGCCTAAACTCCGCTCAGGATTGATAATCCACAAATTAGACTAATGCACAAGAGAACGCACAGAGCTTCCCGATTTGTAAACTTGCAGGCAGATGGAACAACAGGCAAGACAAAACATAACAAAATACGCTAAAGGCCATTTGCCTGGGGAGAAAACATGTGCGGAAACTCAATTAAATTATTAAAACACTTGGAGCAACAGAATATTAATTGCATATTTGTACCAACACTTGGATACAATCTTTTTTGACCTTTAAGAAACTAGTACCTTTCGAGAAACCTTTTGCAGCGCAGCCTTTGTGAAAAGTTTGCGCTTTTTTATTTATGAATGCTATTTGTAACCAGCATGAAAGAACTCTATAGCAAAATGAAACATATAATAATCATGGGTGCTACTTCAGGCATAGGCATGGAGGTGGCGAAAATTTTCATTGCCGACGGGTGGACGGTTGGAATAGCAGGAAGAAGACTTGAACAGCTCTCCAACCTCAAAAGCTTGGCAAAAGACAGGGTGCACATAAAACAAATCGACATCAATGACAGCACAGCGGCAGAAAAATTCAACGAACTAATCGACGAATGCAATGGTATTGACATATACCTGCACAGCTCGGGGATAGGATACAACAACCCGACATTAGACTCCGCCCCTGAGCTGCAAACAGTCGAAACAAATGCCATGGGCTTCACTAGGATGATTGACGCTGCATTCAACTACTTCGCCGGCAAAGGAGGCGGACATATTGCCGCAATAACATCAATAGCAGGGACTAAGGGACTCGGCGCTGCACCCGCCTACTCTGCAACAAAACGGTTCCAAAGCACCTACCTCTCAGCACTAAGCCAACAAGCAACGATGAGGAAAACAAACATAAAAGTGACTGACATCAAGCCTGGATTTGTCCAAACCGACCTGCTCAAAGGCCGGGAATACCCAATGATGATGGATGCCAAACATGCAGCAAGAATGATTTTCAATGCCATCATCGCACAACGGAGGACAAGAATCATTGACTGGCGGTACAGGATTCTGGTTTTCTTCTGGCGACTTATTCCACGCCCGCTTTGGGAAAGGTGGGGTATCAATGCCTAATGAAGCAGCAAAAGGCAAGTTGACAAAAAGATATACAACCCAATGGCGGCTTAGGTCGTATGTTTTTCCCTCCTTGGGTTGTATCTTTCCGCAAACCTGGTATATTTAACTTTCGTTAGGTTTTCAGTTAAGCGGTTCTTCCCTTTTGCTTGACAGATTGCCAGTTTCTATCTCGATAGCAAGAGTTGAGTTTCTATTTGGACTTTTCATCCTCTGGCGACGATGCCTTGAACATGGCTGAATAGTAGCTCGCCTTTGCAGCCAACGGCAACGGATAGGCACGCGATGTGGAAGGCAATCTCCAAACCCTGATTACCCTGTCCGCGTACCTAACCATACATGACCCGCCTAACGGCAAGGCATCAAAACCTATCGCAGTTTGAAGAACCTGCAACGACTTCTGGCCTGTTGCCACGATTGCCCTGCATTCTGGCAAACATCCCAGCAACGAATTGATGTCGGAAGCACGGACTATTTTCAAGAAGTTGTCAGAAGCGTTGTCCTTAATCCTAACAACCTCCTCGGCAGCATCGTAAAGGGCTATCCCCTGCTTGCGGCAAAAGTCCTCTATCTTGTCCTTGTCAAAACGTTTTTCTCCTGGAACGATGAAATGTCCGGCATCGTTTGCTGCAACCAACCCCCATACACGCCACATATCGTTAGTCCAGTTAGGATAGAAAAAGTCCATGCACCAGCGCTTGCGCGGCGGAGGAAAACTGCCAAGCATCAAAATCCTCGCCCCTTCAGGCAAGAACGGGGGCAAAGGATGACGCTCAATTTCATTGCCGGCCATTACGAGAGTTTTTCTATATTGGATGGTTCGATAACAACAGGCACACTAATGAATGTTAGACCCGCCATTTGCACTCTTGCCCGTTATTGCGTCGATGACTGCAACTGCGGTGATGTTCACTATGTCGCGCACGGAACTTTCTATGTCAGTGAAATGTATTGGCTTGCTCAATCCCATTTGTATAGGGCCTATCAGCTCGGCATCGCCCATCTCTTGGATGAACTTGCATACCGAATTGGCTGAACTCAAATCAGGGAAGACAAGGGTGTTCACATCCTTTCCTTTGAGCCGTGTGAAGGGGTATTTGGCATCACGAATCTCCTTGCACAAAGCAAAATTCGCCTGCATCTCCCCGTCCAAGGCAAGGTTGGGATATTTTTTCTGCATATAATCAACGGCCTCATGCACACACCTCGGGCTGCCGTCGCTGTCTGCCCCGAAATTAGAGAACGACACCATGGCCATCACCGGGGTATGGTTGAAGAATTTAACTGTCTCTGCTGCAAGGCAGGCCACATCAATCAAGGTTTCCGTGTCGGGGTTGCGATTTATGAGGGTGTCAGCTATGAAATAGATTCCTTTTTTGGAATTGACTATGTGCATCGTGGCAAAATGCGAAAAGCCTTGGCGCAGGCCTATGACCTCTTTTGCCACCTTGATGGTGTTGCTGTACCGGGTATATGTTCCCGTGATGCAAGCATCGGCATCTCCGGTGTCAACCATCATCATTCCAAAATAGTTCGGCTCAAACATCTTGTCGCACGCCTCGTCATAGGTAACCCCTTCACGCGAACGCTTGTCGGTTAAAAGATGTGCATAGTGTTCACGCCTCGACTGCTCGTTGTCGTGGCGCAGGTTGATAATCTCGATTCCCTCGATGTTCACTTGCAACTCCTTTGCTTTCTTCGCTATGCGCTCCTCGTTGCCTAACAAAATAGGATGGCATATTCCTTCGGCACGCGCTTCGACTGCGGCCTTGATCATGTTGGAATGGTTTCCTTCAGCAAACACCACACGCTGCGGCTTTGTCCTCGCCATGGCATAAAGATCCCTTATCAACTCTGATTCATAGCCCATCAATTCTTTAAGGTGCTCGCGGTAGGCATCCCAATCGGTGATTGACTTTCGGGCCACTCCCGAGTCAATTGCAGCCTTGGCAACCGCTATGGAGACTTCCGTGATTAAACGTGGGTCAACAGGTTTTGGAATGAAATAGTCGCGCCCGAATGTGAATTTGTTGACCTTGTAGGCGGCATTGACTATTTCGGGAACAGGCTCCTTGGCAAGGTTGGCTATGGCTCTTACCGCCGCCAATTTCATCTCTTCATTTATCGCTTTGGCATTTGTATCAAGGGCACCGCGGAAGATGTACGGAAAGCCCAGGACGTTATTGATTTGGTTAGGATAGTCGGAACGCCCCGTTGAAATCAAGACATCACTCCTCGAAGCCATCGCATCCTCATAACTAATCTCCGGAACGGGGTTAGCCAAGGCAAATACTATTGGGTTGGCGGCCATGCTGCGTACCATGTCTTGCGTAACCACATTGCCTTTGCTTAAACCGAGAAAAACATCTGCCCCTTTCATGGCTTCAGCCAAAGTATGCACATCACGGCGGTCAGTAGCAAACTGTTTCTTCTGTTCTGTAAGGTTCTCGCGGTCTAAGGTTATCACTCCCTTGCTGTCCAACATCAATATGTTTTCTTTCCTTGCTCCAAGAGAAACGTAAAGTTTAGTGCACGATATGGCTGATGCACCCGCGCCATTAACAACAATCTTGACCTCCTCTATCTTCTTTCCTGCAACCTCAAGAGCATTCAACAGGCCCGCACTCGAGATTATTGCCGTTCCATGCTGGTCATCATGCATGACAGGGATATCAAGCTCCTCCTTCAATCTCCGCTCTATCTCAAAGCATTCTGGTGCCTTTATGTCTTCAAGGTTTATGCCTCCGAAAGTCGGAGCTATCGACTTGACTACCTCGACGAATTTGTCAGGATCCTTCTCATCAACCTCAATGTCAAAGACATCAATGCCCGCGTAAATCTTGAACAACAGGCCTTTGCCTTCCATCACAGGTTTGCCGCTTAACGCACCTATGTCACCAAGGCCCAAAACGGCCGTGCCATTAGAAATGACGGCCACAAGATTGCCTTTGGACGTATACTGATATGCACTGTTTTGATTCTTTTGTATTTCAAGGCACGGTTCGGCAACTCCAGGCGAATATGCCAATGACAAATCACGCTGTGTACTATGAGGTTTTGTCGGAACAACCTCTACCTTGCCTGGTTTGCCTTGCGAATGGTAAAGCAAAGCTTCTTGTTTCGTTATATTGCTCATCGATGGAAAATTTATAACGCGAAATTATAAATATTATGGTTATGTGCCCCTCAAAAAAAAAGTTTGGT
>CAZWPW010000130.1:0-5604 GCA_964635525.1 uncultured Bacteroidaceae bacterium | reverse complement strand
TCTTGCGTTGGAGGATGCCGGTGGATCAAGTCGTCAAGCTTGTTAGCTCGCTTGACTTCGACAGCGACAACATCAACACGTGGAAAGTCGGCGTTGAAAGGGCTTTGCGCAAATACGTTGTCGACGGCACCGAAGCCAAGGGACAGAAATGCTACAGATGCGGGTGCGAGACTTTGGTCTACCAAGAAGGATGCCTGATATGCAAGTCTTGCGGCAGCTCGCGGTGCGGTTGAGCGTCAAGGAGCGTCACACTGCCAAAGGATGAAGATAGTTTTTGACATAGAGTACCGGACAGAGTGGGGCGAGGACTTGCGTGTGCGATTGTCGACGGCAGCACGTGAAACTTTCACTGTACCGTTGCAAACGCGTGACGGGGTGCGTTGGAAAGGGGAGTTCCATACCAATACTATTGGGCGTTTGGTCTATTCTTACGCCGTTTTCAACAAAGGCGTCGAGATGAGGCGAGAGTACCAAGGTATCGAACGTTCGATTGAGGTGGATTTGTCGAAGGTGGCTTACCATGCCTTCGACTCATGGAGGGATATCCCCGCCGGCCTCCCGTTCTACAGTTCAGCTTTTTTCACATGCGAGGAGGAAATACCCTGCGGCGAGGACACCAGTTTCAACCGTACCCTACAATTGAAAGTCATTTACCCGCACCGCCATGGCATTCTGGCGGTGGTGGGTAACAATGATGCCATTGGCAATTGGAATCCGTCCAAGGCATTGCCCCTGATGTGTCACAACTACCCAGAGTGGTCGGTAGACATCGATGCCGACAGCTTGGAGTTCCCCATGGAATACAAGTTCGTGGCCATTGCAGCCGACAAGTCGGTGCATTGGGAAATCAACCCCAACCGCGTCATGGCCAGTTGCGGTATAGGGCAGGGCGAAACGCTCGCTTTATCTGACTTGCATGCCAAGTTTGACCTCCCTTGCGAAAAGCACGCCGGCGTTGCAGTGCCGCTCTTTTCGCTTAAGTCATCGTCAAGTTGCGGGATAGGCGACTTCGGCGACTTGCCTCTATTCGTTGACTGGGCTGAAATGACGGGAATGAAGTTCATCCAGCTCCTGCCCGTCAATGATACTACCGATACAAAGACGTGGAAAGATTCTTATCCCTACGCTGTCGTTTCGGTTCACGCCTTGCATCCCATCTACATCAATCCCGGCTTGGCTGGGGCATTGCATGATGCACGCTTTCTTGCAACCTACGAAGCCAAACGCGAGGAATTGAATGCGTTGCCTAAGGTTGATTATGAGGCAGTCCTCAAACTCAAACTTGATTATTTGTCAAGGCTCTTTGAACAGGATTACGAGCAGATTACTGCCAATGCCGCTTTCAAGGCATTCTGCAATGCCAACAGCGAGTGGCTTCGCCCTTACGTGTCGTTCTGCTGTTTGCGTGACATGCATGGCACGGCTGATTTCATGCAGTGGGGGAGGCATTCAGAGTATGCCGGTTCGATATATGACGAGTTGGCCGGCAGCGCCCGGCGCATGTTAGAATACCATTCCTATTTGCAATACGTAGCCCACATACAATTGTCGGCGGCGGTTAGTCATGCACGTCGCAAGGGAATAGTGCTCAAGGGCGATATCCCTATCGGCGTGTCTCGGCGTAGTGCAGATGTGTGGGCAAACCGGACATTGTTCCACTTAGATGTGCAGGCTGGCGCTCCGCCCGATGCCTTTTCTGCCGACGGGCAAAACTGGGGTTTCCCGACCTATAACTGGCAGGCCATGGAGGAGGATGGCTATGCTTGGTGGCGAAAGAGGCTTGAGGTCATGTCACGATACTTCGATGCTTACAGGATAGACCACATATTGGGTTTTTTCAGAATATGGGAGATACCGCTCGGTGCCATATCGGGCGTGATGGGGCATTTTAACCCCGCCTTGCCACTGTCGATTGACGAACTGCGTTCGCGCGGCTTTGACTTTGACGCATTGCGGCATGCCTCGCCTTGCGTTACCGATGATGCTATAGCAAGGTTGTTTGGGCTTAAGGCGAAAAGCATCAGGGAACGGTTCTTCAAGCCGGGCAAGTTGCCATATACCTACGAGTTTGCGGAGCATTGCAACACTGGTGAGAAGATAATGCGTTTGCAGAATGCCAGTACGCAGCTGAAGAGCGGGTTAATGGCGCTCATGGCTGATGTCTTGTTCATCGAAGACACGGTAGAGAAGAGCAAGTACCACCCACGTATATGCGCAAACACCACTTTTGCCTATTCCGTTCTTTTGAATGCAGAAGAAAAGAAAGTCTTCGACGAAATATACGAGGATTTCTATTACCGCCGCCATAATGACTTTTGGAGGGAGAACGCCATGCGGAAATTGCCCCCCTTAGTCCAATCTACAAAGATGCTGGCCTGCGCCGAGGATTTGGGGATGATACCCTCATGCGTGCCTGAGGTGCTTGCTTCGTTAGAGATACTCTCACTTGAGGTGCAGCGCATGCCCAAGGCGTATGGGATGGAGTTTGGCAATCCGCAGCACTATCCATATTTTTCGGTTTGCACCACTTCGACCCACGACACCTCTACCTTGCGGGGGTGGTGGATAGAGGACGAAAGACGGACTGCACGCTATTACGGCGGTTATTTGGGCTTTTGGGCCGAACCGCCTAAGCATGCAACGAAAGAGATATGCGAGATGATAATAAGGCAGCACCTCGAGTCAAATTCGATGCTTTGCATCATTCCATTCCAAGATTGGCTGTCAATCAGTGACATGAGAGCGGCCGATGTGGAGGGTGAACGGATAAATGACCCATCTGATCCAAATCATTATTGGCGTTACCGCATCAACATCGCAATAGAGGATTTGCGAAATGCCGATGATTTGAATTCCAGAATAAAAATGCTGGTAGATAATTCAGGAAGAAAACATTGACCAAGGCAATGCTTATTAAAGCGTTTGCCTTGGTCAATGCCTATTTTCTATTGCCATTATTTAACTATGATCACTACAACCCTGTTCCAGTCGTTGTTGTCGTAGGGCTGTGATTCTGAGCCGTAAGCCTTGCTTGTTATCCTGCTCTTCTCGATGCCATAGTTCTCGGTCAATATCCTGACGATGGTCTCTGCACGTTTCTCTGTAAGGTATTTGTTCCGCTTGGCACTACCTGTGTTGACATCGGCGTAAGCATTGATTTCAACTTTTGCCGTCGGGTGCTTCTTCAGCATTTGCGCCACGTTGTAGATGCTTATGAGTTGTTCCTTGCTCACGTCAGTCTTTCCTATCTTGTAGGTAATGACTACTTTGCTCTTGTTGATTGGTCCTGGCTGTTTCTTGCTCTCGCATTCGGCAAGCTTTTCTTTCAAATCGGCATATTCTTGCTGGCAGTCATGGAGCTGGTCGTTGAGGCGGGCGATTTTTTTATTCTTGTTATCAACTATTCCTCTTTGCCTGTTGATTTCGTCGTTGAGCGATGAGACGAGACCCGGTTCAACCACTTCAGCCATTTCGAATCCGCGTTTCTTGAACTTGTAGGCAATGCCCAACGTTGCATTCGTGTTGATGGTGTGTGAGCGGTTTGAAGCCATGAAAGTAGGGGGCAAGTAGTTGCCGCTTATTTCCAGGTTGATGTCTACTGCCTTTGACACGTGAATTTGCCCCTGCAATGCGAGTTTTGTGCTAAGAAAGTTCTTGGTTGTTTCCAAATCGTCGCTGGTAAATTCGTAGTCGCTTACTCCATTTGTGAAACCTAAATGCCGCATGTAGCCTACACCCATGATGAGGTATAAGTCAAAACCCCTGTCGACTTTCACTTTGCCTAAGCCGTTAGTGAGGTTAAACATGAAGTCAGCAGATGTCGTGAGGTAGTTTGCTTTCAACGAATTAGTGTTGGGGTATTCCGAGTTGAACTTGTTCTTGTACTCCCACCCTCCGGCTTCAAACCTCACACCGAATATCGGGTTGAAGTGTTTACCGAATGCGAACCCTACGTAGGGGGTTGTGACATCTAACAATGGTGAGTCAAAGTCCCAGTCTGAAAGAAGGAACGCCGAACCACCACCCTTTATTTCAATGAACCAATTGTCCTTGCCACGGTTTTTTTTCACTGCATACTCTTGGGCGTTTGCCACGCCGGCAGCCATGAAGAACAATGTCATCGCTGGCAGCAGTAAATGATGAATTATCCTCTTCATAATCGTATATAGTTTAGTTATAATTCCATTTGGGGATAGAATGTTCTACAAATATAATGTCCGCTGACAATTATATGCAAAAATAATTAAGAAAAATTCTTTCGATAAGAAAAAAATCTCGTATTTACCCTATTCACCAAGTCAAAACTCTCCTTGCCGTTGAAGCTGCCGTGCTTGCACACGTTGTCGTTGTAGTATCCTTCCTCGTCCATAAACAGAAGCATATTGCTGATGTTGCTCCACGAGTTAGGATCCAGACCGTACTTTTCCGCCAGGGCCATCACGTCGCGCATGTGGCCTATGCCGCAGTTGTATGTTGCTATGATGAAATTGTTCCTTTCGTCGATATTTTCGATGTGTGAAAAGAATTTTTGCAATGTCTTTATGAGTAGCGTTGCTACCTCCATGTTCAAATCTACCATGAGCAAGTCGCTTGGCTTGTATCCGTATTCCTTTGCTGTGACCGGCATCAGTTGCATGAGCCCGATGGCGCCCGAATGCGACACTTGTTGTTGGTCAAAGTTCGATTCCGAGTAGGCCAATGCTGCCAGCATTCTCCAATCCCAGTTTATCCTTTTAGCATATTTCTTGAACAGGTCGTCGTATGGGGAGAGGGTGCAGCTGTCAATGCTGATGTACCTGAAATCATTTTTACCCGTGAAGGCGAGGCTTTTGTACAGGCTTTGGGTGCGTGTACACGTTTTCCCTTTCTTGTCGAACCATCTGTTGATTGCTGTCGATAGCGAGTCATCTGTGGTGCACCACGACATGGCCGAGGGGATGGATATGATAAGCGACAAATCCATGTTCGGATAGTTGTAGAGATAGTTGGCGGCGGTGAAGTCGTTGCAAGCGAGGTAGTCGATCTTCCCATTTGCCAAGGCTTCGATAGCCTCGTCGGTATTGCCGTCGAATTTCTTGCAGGCGAAATCCTTGCCCGTCTCCTGGCGCAGCTCCTCCAACCTGGCCCGGTGTTTGTTGTGGAGGTAATACACGGTTGCGTTTTGCAAGTTATCAAACGTGTTCTTTTTGCCCTCATGCTTCCGTGTTAGGATCAGCTGCGATGAATAGATGCTGTCCCCGCATGTTATGTACCCCTCTTCAGGGATAATGTCAAATGCCGCAAGCTGGCAAATCCCGTTGTCGAGGTAGTAGTATATCGAATCGACGGAATGGGTGCGTATGAGCTTTAGCTCGAGCCCGTTGTCGCGTGCGAACTTTTCCACCAAGTTTGAATGGTACTCGTGTTCCTGCCCTTGTTTTATGTCACGGAGAAATTGGGGGGCATACAGCGTGACGGCCGTAATCGTGCCCTCGGCATGAACGATATTGGCGCGTGGCTTGTCGGTTTTGTTATCCTTGCAAGAAACGGCGGACAAGGCCAGTGCAGTTAGAAATATCAATGCGCGTGAGAACATTGTTTTGGTTGTTTTCAACATTGCTTAGG
>CAZWPW010000129.1:0-5641 GCA_964635525.1 uncultured Bacteroidaceae bacterium | reverse complement strand
CACGGCGCGCCGCATCATGCGCGGGTCGGCATTCCAGGTGCGCCCGTCGTCGCCGCGCACCATCTTCGAAAGGCCGTTGATGACGCCTATCAGCTTCGTCGTGTCATCGTAGTTCAGCTCTGTGGATGTGTCGGTTATGTCGCGGCGTATGTTCTCGGGGACATCCTCTTCGCCCACGGTAAAGACTAACACCTTGTAGTCGGTCAGCAGCCCGTGGCGCACGGCATACGAGAAGTTGACGCGGTAGAACTCCTCCCCGTAAATCGTCTTGTCGTCCATCGAACACAGCACGCAGTCTTTCTGCGATGCCTTTATCTTAGCCGATTCACCATAGAGGCGCGGCGTGGCGGTCATGTAGAGCCGGCGGCGCCCCTTGACGTTGTCATCGGAGTGTATCTTGGTGAAATAGCTCTCGTCACTGTCTGACAGCTTCACGCCGGTGGTGCGGTGCGCCTCGTCGCATATGATGAAGTCGAACGTGCCGTATTTCCCGCCGGTGGCCGAGAGTATTTCGCGCTGGGCCTCTGCCACAGCGTCTATCGATTGGTAGGTCGAGAACACCACAACCAATCCGTCATGGTTGCGGTAACGGTTGAGCTGTTCTGTTATCGATTGCGTGTTTGTCGTCGCCGGCACTGCCAAGTCAACCACGCTGGCTGCCATCTCGTCATTCTTTCCGGCAATCTTGCGCGATGCCTTGGCGTCAGAACAGATGCACACGGCCTGTATGGGCTTCTTGGCATCGGCTGCCCACGCGTTGAGCGACTGCCCTAAGAGGGCTATGCTCGGCACCATGAACAGCACCAAGCCCCTGCCCTCGAGCAACTGCTCGGCAATGAGCAGGGATGTATAAGTCTTCCCCGTGCCGCAGGCCATGATCAGCTTGCCTCGGGTATTGCCCTCGGATATGTAGTGGCGGTGCGCCCGCGATATGGCATCTAACTGGTGGCTGCGGGGTTGCTTGCCCTCGGCCAATGCCTGCTTGCCCGTTATGCCGTCAAGCAGCTTCTGCCAGTCGACGGGAGAGGCATCCAAATCGGCCATGCCGATGCGCGTCACCGGCGGGCTTTGGTTGCGTATGGCTTCCTCGGCATTAACGCCCCAATGGTTGGTGGTCGAAATCCATACGCGGTTCGAGAAACGGACAATGCCAAGCGTCGCCTCGTCGGTGAAGGTGCGGCTCGACGTGGCAAGGAACGAATCGACTGCCGGCTTGTCAATGACGGCATCCTCGGCATAACACTTGCACTGGATAGCCCAGTATTGCCCCATTGCAGTGCGGGCTACAAGGTCGATGCCCGTGTCTGTGCCTCCGAACTCGGCGCGACAGGGGAATTCCTCCCACAGCCATACCTTTTCAAGGGCGTTGTAACGCGGGTCGGTCAACAGCCACGAGCGCATCAGACGCTCGAACTTGGCACCCTTCTCCTTGCCGGTGAACGACTCGGAGCGGAACTTATGCAGTACGTCCTTGAAAGTCATCTCATTAATGATTTAAGGTTTGCCTTGCTATGTTGCCTCCATGCCCGGGCAACCGTCACTCGAACACATAATCCAACCCGTCGGGAATGTCATACATGTCGAGCAGGCTGTCCTGGCAAGGATTGAAGTCCTCAGGCAGGTCGAAAGTGTCAGAGGGGTCATAGCCTAAACTCTTGTCGGCAAAGACCTTGTTCATGTAGATTGCCCATATCGGCAGCGCCATGCTCGCCCCTTGCCCGTAGTACATCGTATCGAAATGTATGTCGCGCTCCTCGCCGCCTACCCAGCAGCCCGATACGAGGGTGGGGGTGAATCCCATGAACCACCCGTCGGAGTTGCCGTTCGACGTGCCTGTCTTTCCGCCCATGTCGGCATTGATGCCGTAACGGAAACGCACGCGGACACCCGTGCCTTCGTTGACCACGGCGCGCAGCATGTCAATCATCTTGTATGCGCTCTCGCGGCTCAAGGCCTCGTTCATGGCGGGGGCAAACGTCGCAAGGACCTCGCCGTCATTTGATTCGATGCGTGTGACGAACAACGGTTCGGTGTGCATGCCCATGTTGGCGAAGGCGGTGTAGGCGCTGACCATCTCGCCTACTGATATCTCGCATGGGCCAAGGCAAAGCGACGGGGTAGTCGATATCTCGCGGTTCTTGATGCCAAGCGTATGGAGCAGCGAAACCAATGACACAGGGTTGAGCTTGCCCATGAGGTAGGCCGAAATCCAGTTGTTGGAGTTGGCAAGCCCCCACTTGAGGGTCACCATCTCGCCAACGTGCTTTTCGGAATCGTTGCGCGGCGCCCATACATCTCCGTTGGGCAACACAACGGTTTGCTGTATGTTGCGCACCTTGTCGCAAGGCGAAAAGTGATTCTCCATGGCTAAAGCATAAAGGTAAGGCTTGATAGTAGAGCCCACCTGCCTGCGGCCTACCATGGCCATGTCGTATTGGAAATAGTAGTAATTGGGGCCGCCAACGTAAGCCTTCACATAACCGTTGAATGGGTCCATCGACATGAAACCCGCACGCAGGAAGTGCTTGTAGTACCTTATCGAATCAAGAGGCGACATGATGGTGTCGACCTCGCCCTGCCAAGTGAACACCGACATGGGGCGCGGCGTAGCGAATGCCTTGCGTATCTCGGCATCCGAACAGTTGGCGCGCCGCATGGTGCGGTAACGGTCGCTGTTGCGCACGGCGCGGTCCATTATCTCGTTTATCTGATTGCTGGTAAGGTTGTTGGTGAAAGGGGCGTTAGCCCTGCCTTTCTTCTCCTTGAAGAATTGTGGTTGCAAATTGTCGCGCAGGTGCTCGGTAACGGCCTCCTCGGCATAACGCTGCATCCGCGAGTCGATGGTGGTATAGACTTTCAGCCCGTCAGTATAGATGTTGTAGTTGGTGCCGTCTTTCTTCTTGTTCTTGTTGCACCAGCCGTAGAGCGGGTTGGTCTCCCACGCAAGCGAATCTTCATAGAACTTCTGGTTCTGCCACGAGGCGTAATTGCCGCGCACGGGCTTGGTGGCGGTCATCACCGTGCGCAGGTATTCGCGGAAATAGGTGGCAATGCCCTCCTTGTGGTCGGCCTTGTTATAGCGCAGCTCCAAGGGCAGATGCTGCAACGAATCGCACTCGGCGGAGGTTATGTAGCCGTACTTGCGCATCTGCGACAAGACGACGTTGCGGCGCTGCCGCGTGCGCTCATTATAACGTCGGGGATTGTACAGCGATGGGTTCTTGCACATGCCGGCAAGCGTGGCTGCCTCTTCTATGGACAGTTCCGACGGCTCGCAGTTGAAATAGGTGTAAGCCGCCGTCTTGATTCCCACGGCGTTGTTCAGGAAGTCGAACTTGTTGAGGTACATCGTCAAAATCTCCTCCTTGGTGTAGTACCTCTCCAAGCGGGCGGCAATGACCCACTCGATAGGCTTCTGCAGCAAACGCTCAAGTGTGTTGCCGGCGCTCGGCGAATAAAGCTGCTTGGCAAGTTGCTGGGTTATGGTGCTTCCGCCCCCGGCATTCTTCTGGAACAGCAGTCCGCGCTTTATGATGGCTCTCAGCAAGGCTTTGGCGTCTATGCCGGAATGCTCGGCAAAGCGCACATCCTCCGTCGCGATGAGGGCATTGACGATGTAGGGAGACAGTTGCTCGTAGCTGACGTAAACCCGGTTGCCGCGCTCTAACGACCATGTGCCTAACGACTTGTAGGAAACACGGCCGGTATTCCTGTCGATGTCGGTGGAAAAGATCTCGGTGGCAAAACGGTACTTGGGATTTTCAAGCTCCTCGACCGGAGGCATGTAGCCTATCCACCCGTTGTTTATGGCGACTATGGCCAGAACCGACAGCGCGGCGGCCGAAAAGAATAAAATCCACAACCAAGATATTGCTTTTTTAATCATTGAATTGCAACTTTGCTAACCGCGCAAAAATACGCAAAAAGGTGATAAACATACGCCCCCGGCATCCTTTTTCTGCCGTTGGGGGAGGGAGAGGGTCGCAATCCACGCCACGCGATGCCGATATGGAGCATCCACGTGCCGCCTGCATAGACGAAACAAACAAGCAGCCGTAGCTAATAAGACAACCATCGGCAAGCAAACAAACAAGCAGACGCAAAATTGAACGCGCCGATAGCTTTCGCCGGCGGCATCCCACGATTGACAAAAAGATATACAACCCAAGGGCGGCTTGGGTTGTATGTTTTCCGCCTTTGGGTTGTATGTTTTCCCTCCTTGGGTTGTATGTTTTCGCAGATTGGGTACTTTTAACTTTTGTTAAGTTCTCGGTTAAGCAATTCCTTAGTTTAGCTTTACATAATTCCGGGTTATATGCTTATTTGCTTGCATTCTGATATTCGCATTTTTTGGGCTTCCGGCTTGTTTTTGCCGGTGCGCAGGGGCGGAGAGGGCAGGGCGTGCCACGCCTTGTCTTTGGCAGCTCGAAGCTCCGATTTCGATGAGCCTTTCTGCTGCAGAACCTGTATGCCGTTCGGGTTCGGGCAGTTTCATTTTTTTGTTAATTTGCCTTGTTCTGGTTTTGCAGATGCAGCGTTTATTCGTAACTTTGTCGTCTATACTGCAATTGTTAATAATGAGACAGCTTAAGATTACTAAAAGCATCACCAACCGCGAGAGCGCGTCGTTGGACAAATATCTGCAAGAAATTGGACGCGAGGAGCTTATACCAGTTGAAGAAGAGGTAGAATTAGCACAAAAAATCAGGAAGGGCGGCAAGGAAGGGCGGCTTGCCTTGGAGAAATTGACCAAGGCGAACCTCCGTTTTGTCGTTTCGGTTGCCAAACAGTACCAGAACCAAGGGCTTAGCCTGCCCGACCTCATCAACGAAGGTAATTTGGGTCTTATCAAGGCTGCCGAGAAGTTCGACGAGACGCGCGGCTTCAAATTCATCAGCTATGCCGTGTGGTGGATACGCCAGTCGATACTTCAAGCCCTTGCCGAGCAGTCGCGCATCGTCAGGCTGCCCCTTAACCAAGTCGGGTCGTTGAACAAGATAGGCAAGGCTTTCTCGCGTTTCGAGCAGGAGAACGAGCGCAAGCCCTCTGCCGAGGAGCTTGCCGATGAGTTGGATGTGCCCGTTGAGAAGATTTCCGACACGCTGAAAGTAGCAGGGCGGCATATCTCTGTTGATGCCCCGTTCGTTGAGGGCGAGGAAAATAGCCTCCTCGACGTGCTTGTCAACGACGATTCTCCCATGGCAGACAGGCGTCTTGTGAGCGAATCGCTGGCCAAGGAGATCGACCGCGCCCTGTCAACCCTGTCAGACCGCGAGAAAGAAATCATACAGATGTTTTTCGGCATCGGCGCGCAGGAGATGACGTTGGAGGAGATAGGCGACAAGTTCGGCCTGACCAGGGAGCGCGTAAGGCAGATAAAGGAGAAGGCCATCAGGCGGTTGCGGCAGAATTCCCGCAGCAAGCTGCTCAAAGCCTACTTAGGTTGAGACGAATGACGGCAAGGCGTGAATCCGGCAAATATCGAAGCCCGTTGATTTTGCGCCTTTCGTTTTGCCATCTCCGGCATAAAATCATTACCTTAGCATACTATTAAAGAAAAAATAATGTCAGAAGCAGAAAGACTAATCCCGGAAGAAGAAAGAATCATAAAAGTCAATATCGAAGATGAGATGCGCACCTC
>CAZWPW010000128.1:0-5652 GCA_964635525.1 uncultured Bacteroidaceae bacterium | reverse complement strand
TGCTGTTTCCGATGTTGAAGCAATCAGGTCTGCAACGGCTTCCGCTTGGCTTAAGTCCATCTTGCCGTTCATGAAGGCGCGTTTAGTGTATTCGCCCGGCTCGGCCAGCCTGCATCCGTCTTGGCATGCCAGCATTTGCAGTATCTTGCCCATTATATACGGTGAGCCGTGGCATGCTACCTCTGCCGAGTCTTCGCCCGTGTACGATTTGGGAGCACGGAACAAAGTGACGATAACCTCGTCGACAATCTCGCAGCCATCAGCAATGATGCCAAATACCGCTTGTCCCGCCCGGCAGTCAGCCAACGTTTTGCCGTTAGACGGGCGGAAAACGGCACCAACGGCATCAATAGCCTTGTTGCCTGAAATCCTGACAACCCCTATGGCACCGCCGGGCGGGGTCGCTATGGCACAAATCGTTTCGTTGCTCTTGTCGTACATCGCGGACAGCCGATTCTTTTCGCTGCAAAATTAGGCATTTGCCGACTTATGTGGCAACGAAGCAAGCTGAAAACGTGGTTTTGCGCCGTTGAAAAGCCTGCCTTAATGCCCTACCCTTTTCTGCTCCTCGGCATTGTAGCGGTCGCCGACGACGGGGATAGCGGCTACGGCATCCTCAAGCTCTTTCCACTCCTCAGGCGACAGCTGGAAATCAAGAGCCCTGATGTTCTCCTCAAGATGCGACAATTTCGTTGTTCCAGGTATAGGAACTATCCATGGCTCTTTTTGCAGCAGCCAGCCAAGCGCGAGCTGCGCCGAGGTCATGCCGCGCTCACGTCCGAACCGTTGCAGGACATTGACGATGCGGTAGTTCGAGCGCATAGCATCTGCCGTGAAGCGAGGCAGCATGTTGCGGTTGTCGTTGCTGGCGTCGAACTCTGTGTATTCGTTCAAGTCGCCGCCGAGGAATCCCCGGTTCAACGGGCTGTAGGGCACGAAGCCGATGCCTAACTCGCGGCAGGTGTCAAGCACGCCGTTATTCTCCACGTCGCGGTGCATCATGTGGTACTCGCTTTGTATGGCAGTGAGAGGGCATATCGCGTGCGCCTTGCGGATTGTTTCTGCACTGACTTCGCACATGCCCCAGTGCAACACCTTGCCCTCCTTTATCAAGTCGCTGATGGTTCCCGCCACATCCTCAACAGGAGTGTCAGGGTCGAAGCGATGCTGGTAGAAAAGCGGGATGACTTCGGTGCGCAACCGTTTCAACGACTCCTCGCAGTAGCGGCGGATAGTACTTGGACTGCTGTCCTGTCTTCCTGTTGCCTTGCCGCCGATGACTTCATGCCCGAACTTCGTGGTCACGCTAACCCTGCCGTGGAACTTGCCAAATGCCTCCCCGGCAAGCTCCTCGTTGTTCAGCGGGCCATAGATGATGGCCGTGTCGAACAGTGTCACGCCGCGCTCCATCGCCTCATGCAGCAGGCGGATGCAAGCATCCTTGCCAGGATGCCAGCTGCGGTTGTAGGTCATGCCCATTACTCCGAACCCTATTGCCGACACTTCGAATGCCGCCTTGCCTTTGCCCAAAGTGCGCTTCGAGGTGATTGCCGCCGCTCCGAGCTTTGGTGCGCCCTGCGGTTGCCGATTTGCTTTTGCCGCCATGCGTGCTGCCGTTGCTTTGCTTAACACAGGACTGACGGCCAATGCAGCGCCTATGGCTGCCGCCGTCTTCAAAAAACCCCGGCGGCTGATGCTTCCTTTCTCGTTATTGTCTGTCATGATTCTTTCTTTATTGTTATTTCTTTGATGAACCGTGCCGGATTGCCGCCTACCACGGTCATTGGCGGAACATCATGCGTCACCACGCTGTTTGCCCCAACGATGGAGCCATACCCTATCGTTACCCCGGGAAGGATGGTAGAGTTGATGCCTATCCACACCTTGTCCTCGATCACTATGGGGCGTGCGTATGTAGCACTGCGATTGGCAGGGTCAGGGTCGTGGTTGATGGTGATAAGGTTAACCTTGGGAGCTATGAACACCCCGTCGCCAATCGTGATGCCGCCGCGGTCGAAGAAAGTGCAACCCTGCTGTATCCAGCACCCCTTGCCTATGCGGATGTTTTTGCCGTAGTCGACGTAGAACGGGGGCAGAAGCGTGTTAGACGCGTCTATCTCTTGCCCCGTTATGCGGCTGAGGTAGCTGCGCACCTCATCGGGCGTGCGCCAGCCGCTGTTCAATTCGTTGGCCAGCCTCATCGTTTCCCAAATCGTGTCAATCAGTTCGCCGTAGCCTGGTTCGTCAGGGGATGCCATCTCGCCCGACAAGTCTTTTTGAAAAATATCATTCACCAGTGCAATCTTTTTGTGAATACGGCAAATGTAGCCATTGCCAAGCTGCGGAGCTTTGCTTGGCAGTCCAAATCGCGTTTCCCGGCAGTCCATGATAATGAACTGGCAACAGCTATCCGGCTGCGTAAAAGAAATGACTATTGCTAAGTTCTATACATCAATGATGAAAGAATAAAGTCGGCAAATAGATGAAGTTTCATTTACTCTTATACAATAAGATTAAGTTTGCAAGTAAACGATTTATATTTAAAGCATCATTACGCCAATACTGCATTGATTATGCATTTGTATCAAGAAAACAGCAAGTGTTTATCATAAAATATGCTTTTTATTTTTGGAGAGATTGATTTTCTGTTTTCCTTTGCACCAGACAAGGCCAAGGCCCGCCAGCAGGCCACGGCACCGATTAGGGATATTAAACTTCAAGCATTATGAAAACTATCTACAGATTAGCCTTGGCCATTATATCGGCCATGGCGGGATTGCATGCCAACGCGCAAAACGAAACCGAAGCGTGGTACCTTGAAACCGACAACGAGGTGAGCATCCTGATGGACAACGTCAGCTATCTGCTGGCAGCCGATGACGACACAACCTTCTCGGTCGTTGCCAATGACGGCTCTGTTTACAGCGGGGCAACGTCAGCCTCCTTTGCGAAACATCCATACACCAACAGTGTAGAAAGCACCGCTTCCGCCAGCTTCGCGGTATTCCCGACAGTGGTGAATTCGACCCTGAACGTGATGGGATGCAAACAAGGAGCAACGGTAAGCGTCGTGTCAATGGCGGGGCAGACATGCCTGACCGAGACAGCGGAACAGGGAAATGCCACCATCGACGTCAGTTCATTGCCACAGGGGCACTACATACTCGTAGTTGGCGGACAATCAGTGAAATTCATCAAGAAATGACAAACCCTTTCAAATCGACTGAATCATGAAGAAACATATATTTTCCATGCTCTTATTATGCCTTGCGGCCTTGCCGTCAATGGCGCAATTCTATGTAGAATATACCGACGGAAGCTACCTGACTATCGACGGCAATGCGGTATTTTCGAAAGACGAAAACACTGCCGACTACTCCGTGGGCAGCTCCTACGATGCGGCCAACAGCCTTTCTAACGTATCGTCAATCTTCCGCATGCCCTCAATATTCAGGGTGTACAGCATGTACTACGGCGATGATGCGCCCGTTTACATCCACCCTTACGACCACTACCGCGTAGACTACGACGACCCGAACGTGTGCAACGAGTATGGCAACGTGGCCGACCCTGACGACCCGTTCTGGCCTGGCTCGCGCATAGTTGAAAGCACGGCGGGAGACATAGTGTATTTCTTGGTTGACTTCGACCTTGGATACGACTCTCCCGAAAACCATGACAATAACCCTGAAGGATTCATCACGGTCAGCGGGCTAACCCCCGGCATGAGTTACTCGGGAAACGAGTACTCATTCGAATGGAGCTACAGGGATGACGTAGGAGTATGGGGGTGGGCGCTTGAGATGCCCTCCGAGCCAGTGCTGATAGAGGCCGAGGCCATTGAACTGACAACGTATGAAGGCGAGGAGTTCGTCGGCACCTACGACTGCTACTACATTCATTGGGGATCGCAATATGCAAGCACCATCGCATCTACCAGCCAAGCCGATGCCACGCTCGAACTCAAGGCAAGCACGTTGTTCACACTCGTTTCGGAAACCAGCAGAGTGCCAGATTACAACTATGACAACCAGGGGCTGTATTCATACGACAACGGGACGATAGCCTACGACGATGATTCATGCAGCGACGAGGCAGGACGCGACAAGGACGGAGTAGGCATACAAGGCACGTACAACGAAGAGGCATGGGTAATGACAGCTCTCGAAGTGGCGCAAGGAGGCCTCGACGACACATACAGGTACTTCTTCACCGTAAAGCAATCGGCGGGAGTGACGAGCTTCACTGCAGCCTCAAACGGAAGCGGGAACAGGTTCCTCATAGAAACCGAAACGACTAACGGAAAGGAATACTGGTACTACAACGCTCCGGTAGGGCAAAAGACGTTGACGAAGGTATATGCCGACTTCACAGGGTATTCGATTGCAGAGGACGGAGCCGAAGCGAAAGTTGCCAATGAAGACGGAGAAATACTCTTCAAGTATGCCTGCAACGACGGCACGCCGGTGTTCACAACAATTGGAAGCGAGGCAGGAACGTACACTGACCGCAACGGCAGCAACGGGAATCTCGTGCTCGACGGCTTCGGCGAAGCGACATTCGAAGGCGAACAAGGCACATACGTGGTTGGAAGCACGGGAATGGACATAACATTCACATACGCCGGCAACGGCGAGACTGTATCGTTCATCATCTACTCCGACTACACCTATTCGCTACAGAGCGGCGAAACAGACGAAATCGAAGGGACTTTCTCGACCGACAACACCTACTCCTACTCCATGTCAGTAACGATTGACCCGGATGCCGGCACGGCCGACTTCTACTTCGCTAACGACGGGAACGTGTACCACGACGAGACAGGCGTGCAATACGTCTATGACAAGTCTTCGAAACTGTTGACCGTCTCAGGATTCACAACGGGCAATGCCGGCTCAGGAGGCTGGGGACAGGTCTCGGCATCAATCGAATTCAGCGTGTCCGACGACATGACGGAGCTGACATGCCTGACCGAACAACTTCAACACAAGACGCAAGGCCCCAGCACAGTAGTAGATGTTGAAGGAACAATACTCAGCAAGCAATGACCGGATGCCACGCATCCTACAAATTCACCGCCCCTTTCCAAAAGCCAGCAGAGCCAGGTATTGCGAAGGGGCGGCTTTGCATAGCATGCACGGAAGAATCCACGCAACAACACCAAAGAGGAATCCGCAAGAAAGGGCAACATCTATAAACGGGAAAACAACACGCCTGCAAGTCAAAAACGCGAGTATCATAATAATAGCAAATTGGCAAGCAATCCGGAAAATTGTAAGGCAAAACAAGCGAATCGCTTAACTAAAAACTTAACAAAAGTTAAATATGCCTAGTTTGCGGAAACATACAACCCAAGGAGGGAAAACATACAACCCAAAGCCCAAAAACATACAACCCAAGCCGCCCTTGGGTTGTATATCTTTTTGTCAATTTGCCGGGTGGCGGGGAAACTCCCCTCGCCTGCTCATAACCGATTAGCAACCCGGGCAAAGCCAGCCGTGCATCCTTTCTTGACCAGCTATGCGTCCGCGCCGGGGTATATAGCGGCGCAAAGCGGGGTGGCGGGAAGTCTTCATGTTTTTTGAACGGAATAATTATATACCTTTGCATGGCAAAGAACTCAAGTGATGAATATATGCATTGTGGCAGGCG
>CAZWPW010000127.1:0-5686 GCA_964635525.1 uncultured Bacteroidaceae bacterium | reverse complement strand
CGACGTATTGATAGAGGCAGATTCATCAGTTGCCAGCGGTGACAAAGCTCTGGAAAGTAACAGTTGGTTCTCAAGTTCCTCAACCTTGCTGCTTAGCTCATTGACTGCATCAATTAAAACCACTACGAGGTCAGAATAGCTGATTCCTTTAGTGCCGTCGTCCAATACAACAACCGCCTCTGGAACAGCTAATTCAACTTCATCGGCAAGCAATCCCAGACGCTTAGAGGTACTGGATTTCATTGTCGTGATTCCGTTACTGCTCACCACATCAGTGTAGGAGACACCGCTAATTCCTTCCAACTTGGAAAGGGAAGATTCCCTTTTAGAATCCGCGCTGGCTAATGACACACCTGTACTTGGATTCACGGCAGGTGATATCACATTGTTTTTCGCATAAACATAGCCGTTATAAGTTACATAGAAAACACGCTCGAAAGTCTTGGAGTCACCGATTAAGTTTACACCTGATACCTCATCGTTTGTGTTGCCATAAATGCATTGAATGAATTGGTTGCCTGGGAATAATTGCACCACGCTACTATTGTCAGCATATAAGTTCAACACCGGGCTTCCTTTTTCGCCATAGAATGTTACCTGCGCAGATTGTATGTTATCCATCGTTTCTTCCGGGATTTCACCAAACTCGCTCCTGCCAAGTGAATCAACTCTGATTTGTGCGTTGGCATAAATGGCTGATGCCATTACTGCATAAAATACAAATAGCTTTTTCATAAAATTAGTGTTTAATGTTCTACGTGTCAAATATAACTATTCAACACGGAAAAACAAAGCATAAACGGAAAAATAATTTGAACTTTCAGTTATTACAACATCAAATTCAATTAAATGGGGGGGTAAAGAGGGGTTAGTATTGAAAATTGGACAACTATATAGTTAAAAGATTTATTAGATTTTCATGTTTAAGTTAGCAGTTTTTCCAGCTATAGTGGTTCAGTATTCTCCGTAAACCTCTCCCGACATTGTTTCTCCCTCGTTGGAATTGTTCTTGTTCCTGCCGGCTTTCATGTTCCCGAAGCTGTATGACACGGTAAGCCTTATTGTGCGCCCTCTGCGCCATGATTCGCTTTCTTGGGTGTAACCTGTTCCTGAGGTCACCGTGTGCCTGCGCCTGGAGTCGAGCAGGTCGCGCCCTGTCAATGCGAGGTTTATTTTGCCATCCATGAACGACTTGCTTATGCCGGCATCGAGCATGTAGTTCGGTTCGCGTGTTCCTTGGGCTATTGTTTCCCTTGAGCGGTAACTTCCTGTCAGCTGCAATGAGATGTCATAGGGCAACATGAAATTTGCAATCATTTTTGCATCGTAGGCGAAGCTCTCTTCCTTCTCACCCGTCACACGTGCATTGATTGACGGCATGACGTAGTCAAAGCCGTTGAGCTTGGAATAATATAGGTTGACAGTCGTCGTCAGGTCAATGAATCCAAAGATCTTGTTTTTGACAACCACTTCCGCGCCTGTTGCTATTGATTGCGTGACGTTGAACCAGGTAGAGTTCATCACGTTGTTGTCATCGATGTAACTGATGCGTTCAAAGACATCGTTTGTTGAGCGATAGTATGTGGAAAGCGAGAGCATGTGCTTTTCCCAATTCTTTATGTAGTTAAGCTCGAAAGAATTCGAGTATTGCGGGTCGAGGTCGGGGTTTCCCCTTGATATGTTTGTCGAGTCGGTGATGTTAGTGAACGAATTAAGCATTCCTCCCCATGGCCGCCGTATCCTTCTGGTGTAGTTGAGTTGCAATTCATTTCCTGCCGGCAATGAGTACGAGAAGAACACGCTTGGGAACAAATCGAATTTGCGTTTGTCAAACGAGTCGTTGCCTTGAATATAGTTGCCTGTGCCATCAGCGGTGTAATAATCGGAGGATGTTTTTATTATTGAATACTCTCCCCGCAGGCCGAACATCATTCCGAGATTGCCTATTTTGCCCGAATACGAAAGATAGGCCGCCTGCACGTTGCGTTTGTACTTGAAAGTGTTGTCGAGGTCGCGTTGTTCTTGCAGGTCGCTTTCTCCCGTTCCAGTCAAAGTGAACAATGGGCTTGTTTCATCTCCCAGTTCACCTTTGTATCCTGCCTCTATCTTGTGGTTGTCATTGAAGGCATTCGAGTAGTCGGCTTGGAATTCCCATCCTGCGTTGTTGATGTCGCTTGACTGCCTTTGTAGTGATTGCGTGGTGTAATCGGTATAATCTGAGGTTTGCCAATAGTCGTTATCGTTCATCATTTTCCAGATGTTCCTGCTTGCCGAGAGGCTCAAGGTCTTGTTCAGATCAAAGGTGTGGTCGTAGCTTAGCATTATGTTGCCGCCTCGCATGGTGTTGTTCCCAAGCGTTTGCCTGACAGCTGAGTTGTAGTTGCCTGGTATGTCAGAGACATAGTCTATTGTGTTGTCGCTGCTGCCTCCGCCTACCATGGCGAAGCCGCTCAACGAAATCACGTCTTTGTCGCTTGCCTTGTAATTGAGTCCTCCACGAAAAAATCCATTGTCACGTTTTGACAAGCCGTCTGTTGTTTGATATAGGTATGTCCCGTCGGTCATGTCTCGGTTTGTGTATCCTCCGTTCTTTGTGCGTCCGTGTCGGTATCCGGCAGTAAGGTATCCGGTCCAGTTACCTGCCGCGAAGTTTATGTTGGCACTTGTCCTGACACCTCCGCGTGAATCGGCGTTTGCTTGCACCGAGCCGTAATAGCCTGGCTTGGTATCCGACTTGAGGACAATGTTTATTATCCCCGCCGTTCCCTCGGGGCTGTATTTCGCCGATGGGTTTGTTATCACCTCTATCCTGTCTATAGACTCTGCCGGCAGCTGCTCAAGTATTTCCGATTGGTTGTCGCTTGTAAGCCCTGCATCCTTCCCGTTAATCCATATCGTCACGCTGCTGTTGCCTCTCAACGATATTGTTCCCTCCGGATCGACATCTATCGATGGCACGTTGCTCAGCAGGTCGCTTGCAGAGCCACCTATTGATGCTATGGCTTGGTCGGCATTGAACACCCTTTTGTCTATCTCAAACCTCATTTGCGGCTTCTGTGCTACCACTTCAACCTCGCCAAGCACCTGTGTGTCCTCGGCCAGTTTAACGTCAAGCACCCGTGATCCGGATGATGTGCTTAGGTCTATTTCTTTCTCGAACCCTTTATATCCCAAGAATTCGAATTTGACGACGTAGTCCCCCGCTCTTAGCCCGTTGAACACGTAGCTTCCTTGCGAGTCAGACATCACTCCTTTGATATGTTTCCCGTTGCCGTCATATATTGACACAGTGACAAACTCCATTGGCTCGCCCGTTGCAGCGTCAATGATTTTTCCCTTTATGTCGCCATCAAATGCTAACGTTGCTACCGACACGAGAACCGACAGCAACAACACCAGACTTCTTCTCATCACTTTGTTTTGACTTGTCATATTTCCTAAAACCTCCAAAAGAGCGGCAAGAAAACCCCGCCACAGGCCGCCTATTTTGGCAATTCGGCTTGCCCTCACCAAGGTACGTCAAAGATATGATTATTTAAATAATACGGATTAACCGGCAATATAACAAATAGTAGGTATTCACGCTCTGGGATGCCTATAAACGGCTTTTAGCTGCATTCTGGCAGAGCTTCCTTTAGTATTTTTTTGACATATTCGTTTTTTTTATCTTTACAAATGCCAGCCTGCACTTTTCATTGATTTGCATCAGTGGAAGCATTTGGTTTCCTTCGCATATTAATTTCGCAGATGGCACTTACACACCATAATGGAACGTTTTCACGCATTCGGGCATGAGGTCAAGGCATCGTCGTTGCCAACTGAGTTCACTTGGCCTTTCTGCTATGTCCCGCATCCACTGTGCATTGAGGCTGCCAAGCAAGTCAGGCGATACATTGCTTGCGATGCAGCATTGAACCATGAGGCAGGCAAAGGGAAGATGTTCGGCGTCCTTGTGTGCAAACGCATGAGTGACGGGAGCATCGGGTTCACTGCGGCCTTTTCGGGACTTCTATGCGGGCGCAGCGACTTGCCATACTTTGTCCCACCTATATACGACACGCTTTCGAGCGATGGTTTCTTCAAACAAAAGGAAAGCGAAATAAGCGCAATGAACAGGCTCATAGAAACACTTGAATCGTCTGAAGAACTGGCAACGCTGCGCAAGCAGTGCCTCGCCTCGGAAGAAAGGATGGCGCTGCAACTCGCCAACGCCAAGGACGACATGCTCAAGGCCAAGGCTGCAAGGGACAAACTCAGGAAAACCGCGCTCACGCCCGAAGACGTAGAACGGCTGCTCAACGAAAGCCGCTCGATGAAAGCCAGCTATAAACGCCTCAAGAAAAAGCTGCAAAGCCAAATCGACACCTTGCAAGAGCGATGCAAGGAAATAGAGGGGAAAATAGCACAACTCAAACACGACCGAAAGGCGAAATCGGCCAAGTTGCAACAAAGGCTATTCGACAACTACACGGTAAGCAACGCCTTGGGCGAGAGCAAAACACTCAACGAAGTATTCAAGGCATCGGGCATAGCCATGCCGCCCGCAGGGGCAGGCGAATGCGCCGCGCCCAAACTGCTCAACCACGCCTATTCAAACCAGCTAATGCCGCTTGCCATGGCGGAGTTCTGGGTCGGAGAGCCTCATGAAACCGAAATCAGGCACGAAGGGATGTTCTACCCCGCGTGCAAAGGGAAATGCGGCCCGATACTCGCCTTCATGCTGCAAGGCCTCAACGTCATGCATGACCCGGCAACTGTTGAAGCCCCTGGCGAGCATCACCCGGGAATCATATACGACGACAAGGCCATCGCCGTCATCGACAAGCCGGCTGGCATGCTCTCTGTACCAGGAAAGATTGCAGCACTCTCAGTGACCGAATGGGCAACGCGCGAACTGAGGCTGCCCCATGATGCTTATGCAGCCCACCGTTTAGACATGGACACGTCGGGGCTTCTCGTCATAGCAAAGGACAAGGCCGTTCTTGCAAACCTGCAACGCCAGTTCGAAACGCGGAACACTGTCAAGCGTTATTGCGCAGACATAGACGGGATAGTTGAAAGAAGCAGTGGACGCATCGACTTGCCTCTGTCGCCAGACTACAACGACCGCCCCCGGCAGAGGGTAGACTTCACCACAGGCAAACGCGCAGTGACTGACTTCGAAGTCATCGCACGCGCCAACGGGCGCACCCGTATAACCTTCACCCCGCTCACGGGCAGGACGCACCAGCTGCGCGTCCACGCCGCCAGCACGCTCGGCTTGGGAATGCCTATCATAGGCGACAGGCTCTACGGCAAAGCCGCCGGCAGGCTGCACCTGCACGCCGAACACCTTGAGTTCGACCATCCACTGACAGGCCAAAGGATGGCGTTCGACTCAGATGTGCCGTTTTAAGGTTCCTGACATCACTCATTTACTTGATGCCAGTGCTGTAAATCCTCGTTTAATGCATGGAGAAAGTACTACCAGCCCGGTTTTTGCATCAATAGCCCGAAAACAAAAACGAAAGAAAGTGTTGCAGGGGTCTCAATCCTTGATATCGTTAAAGATAAGCTTTGTGAGTTCTATCATCTCTTGTTGTTCAGAAATTTCAGCCAACTTCATGCATTTTCGGTATAGTCCGGATAAGTAATCGGTATCTTTTATTTCGCTTAAAGAACTCATTATCCTGTCCATATCTTCTTC
>CAZWPW010000126.1:0-5712 GCA_964635525.1 uncultured Bacteroidaceae bacterium | reverse complement strand
CATCGTGTTCTGCCTCGCCGAGCTTGGCTTCGAGCATGGCTTTTTGTTCGTCGTAATGTTCTATCGACAACAGTTTGTCCGCAAAATCCTTGGCTATCTTCAGCAAATCGGTTATGCTGCTGGCATGGAACTTGTACTGCAATGAATATATAAGGTCGAGGCGTTCATTGACCTGTTGCAGGCGCGCCTCGTCAAGCGTCACGTCACCGGCCATGCTTGAGGTCTCGTAGGCTATGTCCTTTAACTCCAGATATGCACTTTCCAAACGTTGCGATATTGTCTCGGCCTGCTGGAACACGCCTTTCAACGACGATGCTATGTTTGCCTGCTTCCTTACAGATTGCAGCACGCCGCCCTCGTCAGAGTCGAAAAGGTTGCCGATTGCATGCAGGCCAGACCTTATTTCCTCAGCATTGGTCAAGAGGCGCATCTCTTCCTCAAGCCTCTCCTGTTCGCCGTCAACCAATTTAGCATCGGTTATCTGCGATAACTGGAACTTCAGATAATCCGCATCGCTATTGTCGCCCGCACTGCTGATGAAGTCCTGAAGGTTCCGCTTGGCTGTTAAATAGGCGGCATACTTGTGTTTGTACTCTTCGAGCAAAGCATCATTGGAGGCAACGGCATCGACAAGCCCTATCATGAAAGAGGGATTGTTCAACAGCAAATTGCGATGCTGCGAATGTATGTCGAACAGGCGTGAGGCTATGTCGCGCATGGCTGTCAACGAAACGGGGACATCGTTGGCAAAAGCACGGGACTTTCCGCTGCGCGATACTTCCCTCCGCAATATGCATTCATCGTCAAGATAGTCAACATCAAGTGCCTCGAAAAGAGGTTGCAAACCGTAGCGGGAAACATCGAACGATGCCTCGATGACACATTTGTCAGATTCCGACTCTAATACTTTTGTGTCCGCCCTCTGCCCCGACAGGAGGTTAAGGGCACCTATTATTATCGATTTGCCGGCTCCCGTTTCACCGGTTATCACCGAAAAGCCATTGCCAAAATCAATGTCAAGGCTTTTGATAAGTACATAGTTGCTTATGTGCAAACGCTTCAGCATAAATCAATAGGTTGACGCTTGTTTAATCTTGTTCCTGTCGTTCACGTTGGCCTTGCTTATCTTCCTCAAGCTTTCCGAATCCGTCTCCCTCTCCTTTTGCGGGCCTTTGGAAAAGACGTTCAGCAGCTCGTCCTTCTTGGTGGAAACCACAACATCTGGAACTGAAGACATCGGGCGGTTAGATTTGGCTTGGGAGAGCAAGTCCAATGATGAAGCTATTGAGGCACGTCCACGCTCGACGTTCTCAACCATTTGGTCAAGGCCAGTGCGGTGATAGTTGTACATGAACTGGCGAAGAGGCTTCATGCCCTCGTCGATGTAATCGAAGATAATGGCGTAGCGGTTTCTCGAATCGCCAAAAGCCTGCCATCCCGACTCACCCATGGTTTGCGCTGAATTGACTATGCTCGCCGCCTTTTGCAGGACGTTAGTACCGCCAAGCGGACTCATTGTGTCCAAATCCATGCCGATAATCAAATAGCAGTAGTAGGCGATGACGGCTGTCAGGTTGTCGTCAATGTAATCATCACGGAACTCTAAGGGGTCGTTCTCCAAATAGGAGAAGTTAACATCAGTATCTCTGAAATTGAACACTACGGAATTGTAGCTGGAATTGTATACCGGGCGTGACGACTGCACCGTCAGCTCGCACTTGAATGACCCGTCGTCAGAGTATTCATTGACTATGATACCGAAATTGCATGATATCCTTTCGACGTAAGTGTAACGGGCATTAGTCCATTCACGATTATTAATGAACGACATGAGTTCGTTCTGCAGCGTCGTGAAGACTTGCGTGCTGGTTCCTTGGATCTGCGACGAGTTGATGGTGACACGGCAATTCAACTCCTGAGCCAAGGCCAAGGCGCAGGCAAGGCATACCGGAATGAAAAACAATAACCTCTTAGCAAACATCACCTTTCTTTATGTGTGATTCCATCATGTCCACAATGTCAGTTGCCACCTCCGCCTTGTGCTTCAATGGATAGTCATGGCTGAAGTCCCTGCCTATTATCGTCACCTTGTTCGTGTCGGTGCCGAAGCAAGCGTCCTTGTCGTTCAATGAATTGAGGACTATGAAATCAAGGTTTTTATCTATTAGCTTCCTCTTAGCATTTTCTGTTTCGTTGTCGGTCTCCAAGGCGAACCCTACCAACAATTGCCCTTCTTTCTTTGCCTTGCCCAAGGCCTTGGCTATGTCGTTTGTGGGAACGAGGGTCAAGGCTACGGAGCTGCCCGTGCGCTTCATCTTGGTTGACGGGCAATGCTCAACCCGGTAATCAGATACTGCCGCGCAAAGAATGGCGGCATCCATACCGGCAAAGTTGCCAAGCACGGCATCATGCATCTCTTGGGCAGACTCAACATCAATCCTCCTTATACGTGTGTTTGAAACATCTGCTGCTACCGGCCCGGTGACAAGCACCACATCAGCGCCGCGTCTGGCACATTCCTCTGCCAAGGCAAAGCCCATCTTCCCCGACGAACGGTTGGCAATGAAACGAACTGGATCAATCTTCTCGTATGTCGGCCCTGCCGTCACAAGAATCTTTTTACCCGCCAACGAAAGGGGCTTCTGGAAATATGATTCTATTATTTCAATTATCCTGCCAGGCTCTTCCATCCTCCCCTTCCCTACAAGCGAGCTGGCCAGCTCGCCAACACCAGGCTCGATGATGATATTGCCGTACGAACGCAAACGCGCTATATTACGTTGCGTCGACTGGTGGGCAAACATGTCAGCATCCATCGCCGGGGCAACGAAAACCGGGGCACGCATCGACAAATAGGTAGTAAGAAGCATGTTGTCGGCAATTCCATTGGCCATCTTGCCTATAGTCGAGGCGGAGGCTGGGGCAACCAACATGGCATCTGCCCAAAGGCCTAAGTCGACATGGCTGTTCCAAGTGCCGTCGCGGCGCGAAAAGAACTCGCTTACGACAGGTTTCGAAGTGAGCGTCGAGAAAGTCAACATAGTGACGAACTCCTTGGCCGACGGCGTCATGACAACTTGTACCTCGGCACCGCGCTTGACAAACTCACGAGCCAGCAAAACCGACTTGTAGGCGGCTATGCTGCCAGTCACGCCAAGGACTATCTTCTTGCCTTTCAACAGATCCATCATTTGCCTCCGGTAAGATCGCGCAAGCGCAGTTTGGTCAGGATATTCTTTGTGTTCAGGGTAAAGTCGCCATTCATCATCCAGCCGTAATAGCCGGTATCACGCCTGAGGACTTCACAGACAGGCTGCCCCTTGTACTTGCCGAAGTTGAACACCTCAACACCTTTGTCGTCGTAAACTATCCGCCCGGCAAAGTCGACATTGCGCGTGAAACTTGAATACTTCGACAGGAATTCAACGTCATTCTCTATCTGCCCCTCGTACCTGTCGAGCTGAGCCTTAAGCACCTCGTACGTTGCACGTGTGTCGGCCATGGCTGAATGGGCATTGTCATATTCCCTGCCGCAATAGAACTTGTAGGCCGCCGACAAGGTGCGCTGCTCCATCTTGTGGAATATAACTTGGACATCGATGAACTTGCGGCGCGCCAAGTCAATGTCAACACCCGCACGCAAGAACTCTTCGACGAGCATGGGAACATCGAAACGGTTCGAATTGAACCCCGCTATGTCGCAGCCCTCGAAATCCCTGGCAATGCCCTTTGCCACATCCTTGAACATGGGGCAGTCCGCGACATCCTTGTCGTAGATGCCATGCACGCGGGAAGCCTCCTCAGGGATAGGCACACCAGGGTTTATCCTCATTGTCTTCGATTCCTCTTTGGCATTGGGGTAAACCTTCAAATACGAAATCTCTACTATCCGGTCGGTCGATACGTTAACCCCCGTGGTTTCAAGGTCAAAGAAAACCAGCGGGTTTCTCAAATTCAATTCCATGCCTGCATTTAGGTCAAAACATCATCGGGGTGAGAAGCATCAACAGGTCGTCGCCATCACTCTCGGCCTCAACCGGAGTGATGATGCCTGCACGCGTCTGGTCGACAAGCTCTATTTGTATTTGCTCGCTGTCGATGTTCTGCAACATGTCAATAAGGAACAACGAGTTGAAGCCTATCTCCATTTCCATGCCCTCGTAAAGGCAAGGTACCGTTTCCTCCCCAGAGAACGAGAAATCGACATCCTGCCCCGAAATCTTCATATTGTTCTCCTGCCCCAACGTCCAGCGCACCAAGCCGCCAGCCTGCACCGAGCATATCGACAGGCGTTTCAAGGCACCCAACAACGTGCTGCGGTCAACAGTAATCTTGTTCGCCGGGTTCTTGGGGATGACCGCGTTGTAATTCGGGTAACGCCCTTCTGTCAACCGGCAAGAGAGCATGTAGCTGGGCATAGCGAAAACGGCATTGCGGCTGTTGAACGTAACCTTCACATCGCCTTCCTCTTTCGGAAGGATGCTCTTCAGCAACAACGCAGGCTTCTTGGGAAGGATGAAGGCAGACTTGCCGTCACCGGAAACTGATTTGGTCACTAATCTGACTAAGACATGCCCGTTGCTCGAAACGAAAGTCATGTTCTCGCCCGTGATATCGAAATATATGCCGTTCATCGTGGCGCGGAACTCATTGTTGTCGGTAGCAAACAAGGTCTTGCTTATACCCTTCAACAAGCACTCTGCAGGCATAGAGATGCTGACGGCCTCCTCGTCATCAGCAACCGACGGAGCCTTGGGGTACTCCATCGGATCCTGCCCCATGAGCTTGAGCACGCCGTTCATGTAATGCACCTGCATCTCGTAAGTGTCGGCATTGACCTCGATGGTGATTGGCTGCTCGGGTATCTCCTTGAGAACGTCAAGGATGCTCTTGCCCGAAACGGCAAACGCGCCGTCGGAATCATGTTCATTCACCTCGATGGAAGTCTCCATCGTCGTCTCGCTGTCAGAGGCCGTGAGCCGCAGCATGCCGGCGCTCAATTCAAACAACACATTGTCAAGGATTGATATCGCGTTTTTCGATGCTATCACGCGACTGATTGACTGCAAACGCGCTAAAAGCGACGTGCTTGAAACCGAAAATTTCATATCTGTTAGAGTTTGTTCATGTACACAGCCAGAACACAAGGCAGGACGGCCCGCCATCGCGTTCGCTACGCAAATATAATCAAATACTGTAAACTAGCGAACAAACTTCCGTTTGAGGAAAAACGCAACCCAAATTGCAAATTACACTATCGGTATAACGTTATATTAATATGGAGGATAACTACTAAGGGGCAAAAACATGGGTGGACAAATTAACAATGAAAGCATAGTTTTGTATCAGACTTCGGATGGGCAGTTGAAGATAGAAATCACACTGTCTAATGATACCGTTGATTCACAATGATACTTACGTTTCATGTTGCGTTTAAGCGTATATTTTCCATCATTTCATTAAACCACTTGCAGAAATCATCTGCCAGACAAAATATTTCAATAACTTTGTTTTCAGTTAGCATAACGATTATTGTTCGTAAGGCTTTGTATTTGGACACTATAAGGATATGGCAAATTTTCGCTAATCACCGTTTTTACAAGATTTTTAATTCATCGAACTCACGTTATATTCCATATTATGCATTTAATAAGACCATTTCTTTTAATAGGTTGTTGGCTGTTTTCTTCGGTAGCTTTTGCTGCCGGTAAT
>CAZWPW010000125.1:0-5732 GCA_964635525.1 uncultured Bacteroidaceae bacterium | reverse complement strand
CGAAGGTGACCCCGAGGTTGCTGTACTCAACTACACAATCACTTCGGCGACTGATATGGAGTGCCACGTAGCAAGGTATACCACTGGCTCGCCGTACGAGGGCGACATCACCATACCTTCAACCGTCGAGATTGACGGCAATACCTATACCGTGGTTGGCGTTGCAATGGGAGCATTTCAGAATTGCACCGGCTTGACATCAGTCACTTTCCCCGAGACGTTGACGATTATAGTTGGTGAGGCATTCACCGGCTGCACTGGCTTGACGACGATAGACTTCCCGGCGAGCGTGACAAACATACAATCATACTCGTTCTACAACGTCCCGTTCGAAACAATCACCTCGCGTGCCACTACTCCCCCGACAATAACAACATCTACATTCAGTTCCAGCATCTATTCGACGGCAACCTTGATAGTTCCCGCAGGGTATGAAGACGACTACGCAGCGGCTACCGGCTGGAGCAACTTCACGAACATCACGGGGCAGGACTTAGGCGGCACGAGTGAGCCAGAACCCGAACCAGACCCGGAACAGTCAAGCAACATTGTCGACGGCATCCAGTACGAAATAACTTCGACGACAGACATGGAGTGCCAAGTAGTTTCGCGCACTGACGGCACTCTCTACGAGGGCAACATCACCATACCTTCAACCGTTGAGCTTGACGGCGGAACCTACACCGTGGTTGCCATCGGCAACAGCGCGTTCAGCGGCTGTACCGGACTGACTTCGATTAGCTTGCCTGAAACGTTGACGACGTTAGAATACGGTGCTTTCTTTGGCAGCGGACTGACTTCAATCATGTTGCCCGAGAGCCTGACATCAATGGATGAAGCGGCGTTCCGCGAATGCTCGAGCTTGACAACGGCAGAGTTGCCGGGAAGCCTGACGGAGTTAGCCCTCTACGCTTTCTACAGCTGTACCTCGTTGGAATCAATAACCTTCGCTGAAGGACTTGAGGTAATCGGCGACTACGCTTTCTCTGGTTGCACGAGCTTGGCATCGGCAGACCTCCCGTCAACCTTGAAGCAAATCGGCGACGGCGCGTTCCGCAATTGCGCGTTCACAACGTTAGAATTGCCAGAGGGGATGGAATCGATAGGAACATATTCGTACTACGGAGTAACGTTCACTACGGTAACATCGCTTGCCGTGTATCCTCCGACGATTGTTGATAACACATTCAGCGACGAAACCTACTCAGGGGCAACCTTGATAGTTCCATCAGCATCGAAAACGGCTTATTCTTATTCGACAGGATGGATGAAATTCTCGACCATTGTGGGCGATGGAGATGGTGATGGAGAAGGTGAAGGTGAAGATGGAATCGAAACCGTGAAACTCCCCGACGGAGAGTATGCCATCACAGGATGGAGGCAAGACGGTTCGACTACGCCCGGCCTCATATATTACGACCCCACCTCCAGCATTGCAGACATGGCGCGTTACTACCGCATCAACACCAGCGTGCAATACACCGAGGGGGTAACACCCGACGACAACTACATCTGGATATTGGTCAACGACGAGTCGACGAACACCTTCACGCTGCAAAACAAGTCGTATAGCGTCTATATCCCGGCCAACTCGGGTGATCAGCAGAACTTCACAGACGGCGAAACGGCTAACCTCCAGCTCATAGACAGCGAGAAGCAGGGCAGCGACGGCTCGGCGGCCTATTACGTTACCATGACCAACTACACGAGAAGCGGCACGACGCCATATTGGTACATCAATCAACTCGATGGTGAATATCCCAACCTGAACTGGTACTACTCGGCGAACGTCGCCAACGGCAGTTCCGCTTGCTTAGTATCTTTCCATGCAATCGAGGAGGATGGCAGCGGTGACGGCGGTGAAGGTGATGAAGATGACGATGGCGGCAGCGGCATCGGCTCTGCGCAAGCCGGCGACGGACTGACCATAGTTCGCGACGGACTCTCAATCACCGTATCGGGCATTGATGCCGGCGCGCTCATCACAGTTTGGAACATTGGTGGAACTCTCGTCTACGAGGGCATCAACCCGTGCATAAGTCTGCCAGGCAAGGGCGTGTACATCGTCAAAGCTGGAGGCCATACGGTGAAAGTCCTTCTGTGAGATTCTGTTCTTTAATATGTTTGACGTTCAGCATCCCGCCTCGTGCGGGATGCTGTTTTGTTATGGCTCACTTGCTGCCCTGCACTGCGAAAAGAGTAATTTTGCGGCATGGAACAACTTCCGGGAAATGGTGAGGCTTCATGGCTGCCGGCATGGCGCGGCGCGGCGGGCAACTGCCTGCGCGTTGTAGTGTGCCGTACTGATGCCTTGTCGCTTACGGTGAAGGAGGCAGACGGAAGTGGCCCGGAGCTGAGGCTTGCACTATCGGCAGGCAACGGCACTGTGCCAACAGACCGTGACCTGACAGGCATGCGCTTGAACATCGTCAACCCACGCATTTGCGGCGCGGAGGCAGACGGCGACATAGTTGTGCTTGACCCCGATTGCCTTATTGACGTGTCGGCCGTGGCTGCATGCTTTGAACCCTATGGCGAATCGGCAGCGCGTTACCTTCTCAACACCCTCAAGCCGCCCCCCGGCTCGCCAGCCGTGCTGCTTGGCAACTTGGCATCGCAGTTCCTTGACGAAGAAGTGAACGGACTATCGCTAACGGGCGACTATGCAACGAGCATCCGCAAGTTTTTCGGGCGCAACGGGTTGGCACTGGCAGCATGCAAGGGTTTAGGGCGCGATTTCCACACCCAGGCACGGCAGCAGAGAGAGAACATTGCCCGCACTGTGCGGCATAATCTTAAACAAAAAACTGATGCACGCTCCACCTTTGTCGTTGAGCCGTCGTTCGTGTGCGAGATGCTCGGACTGCAAGGGCGCATGGACATGATGAGCGCCGACATGCGGGTGCTTGTCGAGCAGAAGTCTGGCAAAGCGGCATACACCAGACGCGCCGAGAGTTTGATGCCACAAGTCAAGCACGAGGTGCAATTGCTGCTCTACATGGCGGTGCTGCACTATGGCTTCGAGATAGGCTATGACGAGTTCGAGGCGTACCTTTTATATTCCAAATACCCCAACGGACTTGTTGCCGGGCGCAGCTCGCAGGCGTTGTTAAGCCGTGCTTTCAAACTCCGCAACGAGATAGTCCTTGCCCTACGGCAATGCGCTGGGCCAGATGCGTGGCAGGCATTGGGCAGCATTACCCCGCAGTCGCTCGTGACAGACGATAGGGGAAAGGATTTCATGGCGCGTTTCGGCAGAGCGGAGGTAGTAGGTTTGACGACACCTCTGCATGAGGTCACGGAGTTGGAAAGGGCATATTTCCTGCGCATGTACCAGTTCCTTGCCACCGAACATCTCTTGTCAAAGACAGTGGGGCAGGGCATAGAACGCCTCGGCTTCGCCTCGGTGTGGCTCTCGACAGTGGAAGAGAAACGCGCCACAGGCGAAATAATAAATGGTTTGCGGTTAGCCAGAACAGTAGAGGATGGCACGGGAGGCGTCACGCATCTTGTGCTTGTGAATGATGGAAGTGCAAGTTGCGGGGAATCGAATTTCAGGATGGGAGACGTGGTGATAGCCTACCCCGACAAAGGCAATGGCTTGGCTGGGGTGGGTGCTGCATTCGTATTCCGCGCCTCGGTAGAGAGTATTGACAGCGGTGGGATAACCTTGCGTTTGCGTTCCCCGCAAGGCAGCAGCGTGTCTTTCAGTCTGCCCGAAGGATGGGCATGGGCGGTGGAACACGACTTTATCGAGTCGTCGTTCGCATATAACTGCCGCGCCCTGCACCAGTTCTTGTCGGCCACGCGCCGCCGCCGCGAATTGATTTTGTGCCAACGCCCCCCCATTGCAGACTTGTCGTTGCATGCCCCCCGCGCAAACTGCAGCGGCGATATATGCGAATTGCGGCGCAGGGCATGGCAGGCGCGTGAAATGTTCATCATCCAAGGACCTCCCGGTACGGGGAAGACCTCGCTTGGCATGGCGGGCATCGTGGCCGACCAGTTGACCGTGCCAGGCTCTACAGTCTTGCTCGTGGCATGTACCAACCGCGCCGTCGATGAGATGTGTTCCAAGCTCTTGGGCATCGGGGAGGGAGAGGGGACAGACTTCATACGTTTGGGCAACAGCTTGTCGTGTAGCGAAGAGTTCCGCCCCTACCTGCTTTGCGAGAGGCTGGCGCAACTTGGCACCCTGTCAGCAGTCAGGCAGCTCATTGCCCGCACGCGAGTCGTGGCGGCTACCGTCGCCACTTTGAATGCCATGCCCCATTTGTTCGAACTCAAACGTTTCGACCTCGCCATAATCGATGAGGCCTCGCAGATACCAGAGCCGCATCTGCTCGGGTTGTTGTCGGCACGGCATAGAGGAGGCGATGCCGTAGGCAAATTCATCATGATAGGCGATGAACGGCAGTTGCCGGCAGTTGTGGCGCAGGACACTGCACAATCGTCGGTCGATGACCCGCCACTGCGCGCCATTGGACTTAGAGATTGCCGGTTGTCGTTGTTCGAACGCCTCTTGTCATTCTATGGCGGCGACCCTCAAGTCACATTCATGCTCTCAAAGCAGGGCAGGATGCACGCCGAAATAGCTGAGTTCCCGGCAGCGGAGTTCTATGGGGGGAGGTTGGAGATAGTTCCTCTGCCGCACCAAACGGCACCTGCTCCTCTTGCCCCAGCCGGCAGTAGCAAGTTGCTCCGCCTTGTGGCGGAATGCCGTTTCGCATTCATAGCATTATACAACCAACCCGATGCCGATTGCGATGGCAAGGTCAACCACGCCGAAGCCAAGCTGATAGCCGCGATCGTGAAAGCTGCACGCGATGCTGCTCTGTCGTTTGATGCCTCGACAAGCGTCGGGGTCATAGTGCCATACCGTAGCCAGGCATCGGCAGTGCGCACTGCAATCGAGCAACTATGCCCTGGATTAGGCGATGTTACCGTCGACACAGTCGAACGCTACCAAGGGAGTCAGCGAGACACCATAATCTTTGGCACTACGGTGAGCGGGCAGAGGCAACTGGAAAGCCTCTCGTCGCTTGCCATAACCTCGACTGGAGAAACTGTCGACCGGAAGCTGAACGTGGCATTGACACGTGCGAGGGAACACCTCTTCGTAATAGGCGACCCAAGGGTGCTATGCGCCTCTCCAGTCTATGCCCGCCTCATGGAACATGCACGGCGCAAAGGCAATTTCGTGGAGGTTGCTCTCGAAAATATGGATACAGAATGACAGGATAATACCCAAAAAACAAGCAAATGTAAAGCTAAACGAAAGAATCGCTTAACGGAAATCTCAACAAAAGTTAAATAACCCCAGTTTGCGGAAACATACAACGCAAAGCGCCAAAACATACAACCCAAGCCGCCCTTGGGTTGTATATCTTTTTGTCAAATTAGGCATCCTTGCAAAAGGAAGATTGTAATTAGCATCTTTTACACCACCTAATTTTAACCATAAACTTGATATTTTTGACATATCAAAATGTAGTAACCATGAATGGGGGTTTGCAGAGGTCTCAAAACATATTAATTAAACTATTACATAGAAGGAGGACGAACAATGAAAGGAATAAACTTTATAGCAATAGATTTTGAGACGGCCACTGGCAAACGTGCTTCCATCTGCGAGACGGGTATTTGCGTGGTGCGTGACGGAAAAATCGTAGAAACTCGCTCGTGGCTTGTCCGTCCTCCGGGAAACATGTACAGCTATTATAACATGCAGC
>CAZWPW010000124.1:0-5754 GCA_964635525.1 uncultured Bacteroidaceae bacterium | reverse complement strand
GGGCTTGGAATGGCAAAATAATACTCGACCACCGAATTCACAATGGCCGAGCTATGCTTTTTTGTGTCTGCCGAGTTTTATCAGACAGCAATGAAAAAATTCATTGATGAGTACATCAGCAGGCATTACTGATAGTGGCATTTACACCGTCTCACGAGGAGCGATAAATTCGCAGAGGGTGTGTCAAAATGCCAATATTTAAAAATTTATCCCTCCTACAAGTATCTGTAGCTGCGGTTAATTCCTCAAATGCGATGTTTTGACACACCCTCACAACAAAACTAAACTTGACACAGTTCAGTTTACACTACCCCGTCTCATCACCCGAAATGTCCACCCTCTAATTTTTCATGTAAATCTATCACCCGAAATGTCCAGGTGACCTAAATTTTTGATATTGGCACTGCCACCCTCATGTTTGCTGCAAAAACACAAGGATTGAAACATTGAGGAGTGCAACAGGACAACAGGCAAGGAATGCACAATCTATCCTATTTCCTGCTACCCGTCATTATGAATAATGCCAAGTGGTGTTAGCCTTTTTTAAAAGCCTTGGTCACATAGTCGCAATTGACCTTTCCTTCAACCATGTTTGACAACTTGCGCTTGCCCATCTGCCGGCGCAACTGTGATATGCGGTCAACGAACACCTTGCCGTCAAGATGGTCGAACTCATGCTGCATGACGCGTGCGAGATAACCGTCAACCCATTCGTCATGTTCATTGAAATGCTCGTCATGGTAGCGGACATGTATCCTCGCCGGGCGTTTGACCTTTTCGCGCAGCCCTGGCAGGCTCAGGCATCCCTCTTCCATATCCTCAGTTTCATCACCCGTTTCGATTATGTGCGCGTTGATGTATACACGCCTGAAATCCTTGTATTCAGGCATTTCGTCCGACAGCATGCTTAGGTTGACCACAACCAAGCGTATCGACAACCCGACTTGCGGGGCAGCTAGTCCCACGCCATCGGCATTGTCCATCGTTTCAAACATGTCGGCAATCAACTTTTCAAGATTGGGATAAGTAGCATCTATATCCTCGGCAACCTTGCGAAGAACCGGATGCCCATATAAATAAATTGGCAAAATCATATCTATCAGTTATTTTTCATTCGTGCATGGTTTGTCCTTTCATTGCCCCTCGACGGCACTTTGAGTAGTTTGCTTGCTCTCCATGTAAGTTTGCAATATTATCGTTGCGCTTATCTCGTCAACCAAGGCCTTGTTTTGCCGCGTTTTGCGTTTCGCCCCGGCATATATCATCGCATTGTGGGCAAGCAGCGATGTGAACCGCTCGTCGACAAATTCAATAGGCACTTGGATGCGCGACTCAAGTTTCTTGACGAAAGGCTTGATGTAGGTCATGCTTTCAGAATATTCCCCAGACATCTGGCGGGGCAACCCGACGATGACCTTTTCGACATCCTCGCGGGCAATGTAGCTGCAAACAAAATCCAAGGCATCGCATGCCCGCACCGTAGTTAGGCCGTGCGGAGCTATTTGCAGTGTATCAGTGACGGCAAGCCCTACTCGTTTGCGGCCATAGTCGATTGCGAGTATCCGTCCCATGCGGTTCAATAGACGAATCGCACATTGTCTATCCAAAGGGTGTTGCCAGGCGAGCCGATATACGCTCCGCCATGGCTTGACGAGAAACGCAGCACAACATGCGTCGGTTCATCGTCAGCCGTTCCCCACCCCACTTCTTGTATTGGAACGGTCTTGCCCTTGCGGTTCTTCGTGTAATATGGTTCCTCTACCATCAATCGCTCGAACTCGTTGAGGTTGCCACGCGAGGAGATGTCACCATACTCAAGCTCCAGCGTGAAGTCGTTCACCCAATCGTTGACCGACGAGGTGAAACGGTGAGACAACGTTGCAATCCGTTTGGCATAGATGTTTCCATTCTCATCTTCCCAGCGTTTCTGCAGAACCATGTACACTTCAGGGTAGTCAGCCCCTTCGACAGTCTTCCGGCGGCCGAACCCGGTTATCTTTTGCCTGGTTGCCCCGCCCGCCAGTGTAGCCTTGTAGTCGAAGCGCAGAGCTTTCGGCTTCTTGGTGAAAGGCACGCCCATCATCAACTTTCCAAGCGGGTTTTTGGTGTTCTTGATAGGTTCGTCTACTCCACCAAGGAATATGCTCCCGGCGGCAAGCACAGTGATGTCGACAAGACCCATGACTTTGACTTCCTCGATGAGCGTTTCCAACCTCGCGCAGGTGCCTTCACCGCGTTTCTCAGGGAAAACCGACGCGCTGCATTTGGTCACCCCGACCTTGGCCATGACGTTTGACGTTCCCCATGGCGATTTGGTGTTGTAGGTATAGGGGCGGTCGCCCTTGATAAGCTGGTAAGGCGCAATTTCATATAGCGTTTTTGTTTTACCGCCTATGATGAACGATTCTTCTATCTCCCTGACGAGCCATTGCTCCATGTCGCCGCACACAAGCATCTCCACTTTTTCCTCTTGCGGGAATGCCGTGGTTGCCATCATTGCCATTGTTGAACATATCAGCAATCGTGCAAATCTTTTATCTAACATCTTTGCCATCTGGTTTAGAGTTTGTATCCCCATTCGTCGAGTGCCCTTCCCCAATTCTTTTCCACAAGCTCGACGGTTCGGTTGTCATATTTATATGCATTTTTCGTATATCCTTTTTTCTTACCGAGATAGGCTTCTATATCGTCTTTGGCAGCATCATAGCCTTGCAACGACAATGTTGAGTATATTTCTTTAGTCATTTGCGAGGGATCAGACTCAAAATCCTCAAACTTCACTTCTATGAGGTTTCCCTCAGGTATGTGATGCTTGTCGGCCTCGTAACGGCTGTACAGCTTCATGTATATGCTCAATATGTTGCTTTCCAACTGCTCGTCGCTGATGTTTTGGAGCATCAAAGGCTTTATCGTGTTCAAGAAAAAGCTGCGCGTCGATTCAAACACAGTGTAAGGGTTGCGCATGAGATAGATGAACTTGGCATTGGGAAACATCTTGACCAGTTCCTTCACCCTCCCCGTGTGCGGCGGGTTCTTTGAGAGGAACTGCGTCCCATGCGTGTTCCACAGGCTTATCTTTATGAGTTTGATGAATACTTCCTTGAAAGTTTCCAGCTCTTCGGGAGTTATCTTTTCGAACGTCAGGAAACGGTCGCAATACTCATGCATGTGTTCCGGCAGAAACCAGAAATTGTAGTAGGTGTATGGCATCATGTTCCCCAAGGCAAACTCCTCCTCTTGAGGAAGGTCAACTGCCAATTCCATGTTGTCAGTAGGGCGCTTGTCAGGCATGAGCCATGACATTGTCTTCTTGAAAAAACTTTGCCCGAACATCATCAAATGCGGAAACACCGTTTGATAGGTAGTGTTGTAGCCGAAATGCTTGTCGCAAGAAAAGACATTGTGAACGAAAGTAGTGCCGCTGCGCCAATGCCCGAGGATGAAAAGCGGGTCATGCTCCAAAGGCTGGCCGGCCAGCAAACTGTCGTAACGCTTGTCCTGGATTGCCTTCAACGGACTTAGCAGCTGGCACACGCATTTTGTCAAACGATATTTTCCCTTGTATCCTTTTGCTATCTCACGCCCTTGTGTTATGCCTTTGAATGTCTTCCAATCGGCACCCACCAGAGTGTTGACCGGCAGTTTGCTGAATTCCAAAAGTCCCATTGTATTTCAGGTTTTGCTGATTAAATCTTCTATTGCTTGCGCCATCTCTTTGGGAGAAATGACTATTTCGTTGCCCTCCTTGCCATGCGCATCCTCGCCATCGCCCTTGATGCGGATATTCACAAAGCCGGGGAGCGAAAAGGCGGCATCAAGTCCCTCGCCGCTGCATACCACGACAAGGCCGTTCTTTGACAATTGGTGCGCTACCTTTGCCAAATCGCCTTGGCTCATGCTACCTAAGCCCAAGCTGTCAAGGCTCAGGCGGCACACGAACTTGCCTATGTCATAGAGGCGGCGCTCAAGGGTGTATACCAACTCGCGGCGTTCCTTTTTGTCGTGGCCTGCCACCCAGTATACCTGCCCCTCTTGGTTGATGCGGTCTTTCCATTGCTGTTCGCCTACCAATGACTCTCCTGCGAGCATCTTCTTTCTGTCGTCCTCGGTTATAGTCGAATACAGATCCGACGTGTCCACGCGCTCGGTAATCATGCCCACTGCCGAGGTGTTGTTTGTTATCGGGTCTATCAAGATAAACGAGCCGCAACTCTTGTTGTCACTGTATTTGTCAAAAAACAAATTCTTGCTTGCAGTGATGACGACTTTGCCTATCTCGTTCAACTTGAGCAACGACACCTTCGACTGCTCCATGGTGTTGACATCGACTTTGTACTTTATCCCGTCAATGCGGGCACGCGACGTGTTGGTGGTTTGCTTGATGAAGAATTGCTTGTTGACATCCATATCCTCCTCGTCCATCCAAACAAGCATGGCCTCGAAACTCCTTGATATAGTCGGGAGATTAGTAGGATGTACAAGCATCTCGCCGCGCGACACGTCAATCTCATCCTCCAAAGTCAAAGTAACCGACTGCGGCGGGAATGCGCATTCCTGATCGCCGTCATAAGTGACAATGCGCTTGACGTGCGTCCTCTTGCCAGAGGGCAAAGCAACAACCTCGTCGCCAGTGCGAACGACACCCGAGGCAACCTTTCCGCTGAATCCGCGGAAATCGCGGTCAGGCCTGAGGACATACTGAATGGGGAAACGGAAATCCGTGAAGTTCTGGTCATTCCCTACGTGCACCGTTTCAAGGAAATCAAGCAATGCCGGGCCGCTGTACCACGGTGTATTATCCGACTTGCTCACCACATTGTCGCCCTCAAGGGCAGATAGCGGGAAACACTGCACGTCAGGTATGCCTAACTTCGAAATGAATGCAATGTAGTCGGTGCATATCTCGTCAAAACGCTCCTGCGAGTAACCTACCAAATCCATCTTGTTAACGGCCAGGACAACATGCTTTATCCCCAACAACGAAACAAGATAGGTGTGGCGCCGAGTCTGGGTTATGACTCCCGTGCGCGAATCGACCAATATGATTGCAAGGTTGGCCGTCGACCCGCCGGTAATCATGTTGCGCGTGTATTGCTCATGACCCGGGGTGTCGGCAATGATGAACTTGCGCCTGTTAGTCGAAAAATAACGGTAGGCTACGTCAATCGTTATGCCCTGCTCCCTTTCGGCTTTCAGGCCGTCGAGCAAGAGAGCGTAATCAATGTGCTCGCCTGCATTCCCCACGCGCTTGCTGTCGCGTTCCAAGGCATCGAGCTGATCCTCGTATATTTTTTTGCTGTCGAACAACAAACGCCCTATGAGCGTTGACTTGCCGTCATCGACTGAACCGGCGGTCAGGAAACGCAACAAGTCCTTTTTCTCATCGTTGGCCAAGTACTCTTCTATTGTTTGCTTCTTGGCCGGACCTGCGGATATGTTATTGTCTTTGTTCATGTCATACGTGTTTAGTTGCGAAATCAGAAATAGCCCTCGCGCTTCTTCTGCTCCATGCTTGCTTCTTGGTCGAAATCAATGACCCTCGTTGTCCTTTCCGACTTGTTTGTTGTCATCATCTCCTCGACGATTTTCTCTATGGTGTCGGCATCCGACTCTATTGCTCCCGTCAATGGCCAGCAACCTAACGTGCGGAAACGTATTTTCTTCATTTGTATCTTGTCCCGGTACTTTTCTGGCAGCCTATCATCGTCGGGCATGATGAGGTTGCCGTCAACCTCAACGCACGGGCGTTCTTTT
>CAZWPW010000123.1:0-5809 GCA_964635525.1 uncultured Bacteroidaceae bacterium | reverse complement strand
TTATCCAGTGCCTGCCCTACATCGGCTTCCCCGCCGCTATCAAGGCGTTGCGTATAATCAAAGAGGAATATGCCAAGTGGCATTATTAAAATAACCGATTCGGGACCTCTGCAAAACAACTCCAGCAGCCAGCTGTCAACTAACGAACTTGCTGATAATCAGTATATGGTATATTGTAATTGGGATGCAAGATGGAGTTTTGCAGAGGTCACGGAACTCGAACTGAATACTAAGTCAAATAATGTTTTTTAGTCTTAGGATTCATCCTCCTCTGTTTTGGGGCAACCAATTGAACAAAGGGTCAGAGTAGCATGGCGATGTGGTTGAGGCCTGTCGTTTCTTCGAGGTTGAACAGCAGGTTCATGTTGTGTATTGCCTGGCCTGCACAGCCTTTCATAATGTTGTCAATGCATGATGTTATGGCAATCCTTTTCCCTTCCATGTCAATGCGCAGAAAGCATTTATTCGTTCCCAGCACATATTCCAAAGATGCGTCGTCGACGAGGAACGTGAATGAATCCTCCTTGTAGTAGTCGTTGTATATTTGCTTGACATCCTCGATCTTGACATTTACTTCTGTCGAGGCTACGGCAATTATGCCTCTCTTGTTTTGCGACATGACCGGCAGTGTGACAATATCTGCATCAAAGCTGTTTTGCTTTGCCAGCATCGCTTTCCTGATTTCATTTGCAGTGTCGTGGTCGAAAGGCAAAGCCGGCGACATAGGCTTGATGCCGGGCGCAGCGTTTCGGAAGCACGATGTTCCTGCAATGATGTTTATTGTTATGTCTTTGCCCAGCAACAGATTCTTTGCCAAGGGCAGAAGAGCGAGAATGGCGGCTGTTCCCATTTCGCTTGGCGAGGCTACGAACCTTGCACTGCATGTTGCCCTGCGGTTGAGTTCGGGCAAGCCATAGACGAAGCCGCTGCCCTCTCCGGCCAACCTGTTTGCCGGCGAGAGGTCAATTACTTTCAACTCATGGGGCAACGCCGTTATCCGCATGAAATTGTCCATAGCCGCTTTTGCTTTGAAGCAGCAGAACAACACGTCAACTGTGTCAAGCGGTGAACAATTGGTGAATGTTTCCCCGTTTGCCCAAGTAATCCATTTGTAGGCATCGGCAATGGGGCGGTTATCATGCTCTTCAGAATCAATGAAGATTATCCTTACGTCAGGATGATTGTAAGCGAGCCTGAGCAGTTCGCCTATCGCATAAAGGTCATCACCGATTATTCCTGCTTTGATCATGGAGCCGTCAGAGGTTTGGTATAATCTTGACAAGCGACTCACGCACCTTTTGCCTGTTTGCTCCCTCACGTAGGACAAGCAAAATAGTGTCATCGCCCGCTATGGTTCCGAGAATATCCTCAAAGTCTGCGTTGTCAATATCGTAAGCGATGCATGCGGCATATCCCGGCCTTGTCCTTATTATTGCCATGTTGCCCGAGAAGTGTATTGACTTGTATCCGTTGTTGATAGGTATGTTCGGGGGAAAGGACATGTCGGTGCTCAAGCGGCGGTACATGGCATCGTTGGGCAACACATATACGTAGCTGCCGCTTGGGGTGGCTGCCTTGGCAACTTTCAGTTGTTTGAGGTCTCTTGACAAGGTCGCCTGTGTCAGGCTGAAGCCATGACTCCTCAATATTCCGAGCAATTCTTCCTGGCTGCCTATCTCAGTACTTGAAATAAGCATCTTTATCACGTTCAATCTACTGCTTTTGTTCTTCATACATTTACATTTAATATATTTACCCTTCCTTGAAAACAAATGTATATTATTTACATTTAACCATCAAGGTTGCATTAATCTTTTTGATGCTTTTTTCAATTATTTTATTATATTATAATCTTCAAAGCCGGAAAGTAGTATGATTTTGACATGCAAGCAATACATTTTCCATAATAATATTCTTCTGTTGTGCTTTACAGCCTTCCTTCATCGGCGAAGCTGTAATATCCATTGGCGGTAATAATCAGGTGGTCGAGCATTTTGATGTTCATCAGTTTTGCTGCCTCCCTGATGCTTGTGGTTAGTTTATCGTCTTCGCCGCTGGGGTTTGCATTGCCCGAGGGGTGGTTATGGCAAATGATTATGGCGCTTGCCCTTGACATTATTGCTGCTCTCATGATTAGCCTGACATCGGCGGTAGTTTGCGTTATTCCGCCTTTCCCGATGAGTTCCTTGCCAATTACTTTTCCGGCGTTGTTGAGCATTATGCACCAGAATTCCTCATGTGGCAAGTCCATCATTGCGTGGCGCATGAGCATGTAAATGTCTTTTGACGAGGTGATTACGTTTATCTCTTCGGTGTTGAATTCCTCAAGGCGGCGTATGCCTAATTCGACAGCAGCCATTATCGTGACCGCCTTTGCTTGCCCTATGCCCTTGAAGGCGCATAACTGCTTGAACGAATATCGGCCAAGGGCTTTGAGGCTGTCATCGCAACTGCGCATTATTTCTCGCATAAGTTCCACTGCGCTTTTGTCTGCCGTGCCTGACCCTATGAGTATGGCTAACAATTCGGCATTGCTGAGCGACTTGGCTCCTTTGGCGAGCAATTTTTCTCGCGGGCGGTCATCCTCCGCCCATTGCTTTATGCTGCACCTATGATTGCTGGTTTTCGTCATTGCGCACGTCTTCCGTTAGCTGGCGTTCCAGTTCCTCTGCCGTTATCCTTAATTGCAACGCTCCGTTGCTGGCCACCGATATGCTGCCCGTTTCCTCCGACACTATAACGATTAGTGCGTCCGACTCTTGCGACATGCCAAGTGCCGCCCTGTGCCTTAGCCCTACGTCTTTGGGCAGGTCGAGCTTGTGCGATACTGGCAATATGCACCCTGCCGCCTTTATCCGCTTGTGGCAAATTAGCATTGCCCCGTCATGCAACGGGCTGTTTTTGAAAAAGATGTTTTCTATCAGCCTTTGGTTTATGTTGGCATCGATTGTTTCGCCGGTGCTTGCGATGTCGTCAAGCGAAGTGTTCCGTTGTAAGACAATCAGCGCGCCGACTTTTTTCTTGCTCATGCTCATGCAGGCCATGACTATGGGCATTATGTCGGCGCGTTCCCTGCCGGAGCGTTTGCTGTTCGTCAGCCATTTGAACAGAGCGTTCGCCTTGTCGTGAGTCCCAAGCGTCATGAGGAAACGCTTTATCTCGTCTTGGAAGATGACTATCAACGCTATTGCTCCCACGCCTACTACCTTGTCTAATATCGAGCCGAGCAAACGCATTTCAAGCACTTGCGACACCACTACCCATATTATGATGAAGATAATTATCCCCGTGAACAAGTTTATTGACCCCGAGGTCTTCATCATCTTGTACAGATAGTACATGATTGAGGCCACGAGCAAGATGTCAAGGATGTCTTTTATTCCGAAGTCTAATGCCATTGCAATTGGTGTTGTGTGATTTTACCAGTCAGCTTGATCGTCTCTACCGCCTGTTTCACGTCATGGACGCGCAGGATATCGGCTCCCTTGAGCAAAGCTACGGTGTTGAGCACCGTTGTGCCGTTCAGGGCATCATCGGGCGTAATGCCAAGCACATTGCATATCATGCTTTTGCGTGATATTCCCACGAGCACCGGACAGTCGAGCTCTTTGAAGAAGTCAAGATGCTGCATCATGCGGTAGTTGTCGTCAAGCGACTTGCCGAACCCGAAGCCAGGGTCGATGATTATGTCTGCTACGCCTTGGCTGCGCAATTGTTCTATCTTTTCTGACAAAAACATTGTTGCTTCCTCGATTACGCCCTTTTCGTACCCCGTGTCCAATTGCATATCCTTTGGCGTTCCTTTCATGTGCACGGCGACGTATGGTGTTTTCAGCCTTGCCACCATGTCAAACATCCCCTCGTCTAATTCGCCCGCCGAGATGTCATTGACTATGCCAACCCCATATTCCTCAACGCACATCCTCGCCACGTCAGCACGGTAGGTGTCAACCGAACAGAGGGCATCCCCAACTTCCATTCTGACAATTTGCATGGCGTTCCTTAGGCGTTTCATTTCCTCTTCAAGCGGTATCCCTGACGAACCAGGGCGGGTTGAGCAAGCTCCTATGTCAATGATGTCGCCGCCTTCTTCGATTATGTTCCGCGCGCGGCGGGCTATCTCATCGTCTGTCTGCTTGCGGCTAAGTTGGTAGAATGAATCAGGCGTGACGTTCAATATCCCCATCACGAGAGGCCTGTCAAAAGCAATTAGCCGTCCCGCTGCATTTATTGTCCTTGTTTTGCTTTGCATCTTCGTTATGCCCTTGTGAACAAAAGTAGTTATTTTGTGCGTACATTTGCATTGGCAATGGCACAAAACTTATGGATATATCAGACGTATACCAGCTCTTCCTGCAAGCACCGCGAATAACTACCGACAGCAGGAACTGCCCGCAAAATTCTATTTTCATAGCACTTAGAGGTGCCAATTTCGACGGCAACGCATTCGCCCGAAGCGCGCTTGACAACGGCAGCGGATATGCCATCGTTGATAACCCCAGCTACTATGACAGCTCTGACAGCAGGATGCTGCTTGTTGACGATTGCCTCGACACCCTCCAGAAACTTGCCAACTTCCACCGCAAAGTGCTTGGAACAAAAATCCTCGCGATAACCGGAACCAACGGGAAAACGACAACGAAGGAATTGATTGCAAGCGTATTGGCTCAAGTACACAACGTGCTGTGCACGCAAGGCAACCTGAACAACCACATAGGAGTACCGCTAACGTTGCTGCAGATGACGAAACGCCACAACCTTGCGGTCATCGAAATGGGGGCAAACCATCCGAATGAAATAAAAAAGCTGTCAGAAATAGCTGAACCCGATTTCGGGATAATCACCAACATTGGCAAGGCGCACCTTGAAGGGTTTGGCTCATTCGATGGGGTCAAGAAAACCAAAGGAGAACTCTTTGACTACCTAAGGACTAAACAGGAGGGAACTGTCTTCGTGAACAACGAAAACAAAAGCATCGTCGAGATGGCTGAAGGGATGCTGAAAATAAGCTACGGGACCTCCGACGGACTGTATGTCAACGGAGAGATAACTTCATCAAACCCGTTCCTTGAGTTCAAGTGGAAAGCCGGGAAAAATGGCGACTACACTGAAGTGAAAACAAAACTCATCGGCAACTACAACTTCGAAAACGCCATGGCAGCAGTTGCCGTGGGAAGGTTCTTCGGAGTGGATGCGCATGGAATAAAGAAGGCAATAGAAAACTATTCTCCATCAAACCACCGCTCGCAATTCAAAAAAACGCAGGCAAACGACCTAATCATAGATGCCTACAACGCCAACCCGACGAGCATGTCGGCTGCGATTGCCAATTTCAAAGCCATGAAAGCAGAAAACAAAACCCTCATACTTGGCGATATGCGGGAGCTTGGAACTGAAAGCGCGGCGGAACACCAGAAGATAGTTGACATGCTTGCCGAATACGGCTTCAACGACATCTACCTGGTCGGCGCGCAGTTCTCCTCCACCAGAAACACATGCAAATGCTTTTCAAATGCCACGGAACTTTCTGCCTGCCTGAATGATAATCCAATCACCGGAAGGACTATCCTAATCAAGGGGTCGAACTCCATGCGTCTCGTGGAAATCATTGATTTGCTGTGATATATCCCTGCAAAACGAGTGCAACAACAAGAGCATTATAACGCCTGTTTCGTTAAATCGTGCTAATTTATCGTCCATGCTCTTGCTATTTGGCGTAAGATAATGTACCTTTGCACCCACAATAACAATAAGACATCGCGGAGTGGAGCAGTTGGTAGCTCGTTGGGCTCATAACCCAAAGGTCGTT
>CAZWPW010000122.1:0-5829 GCA_964635525.1 uncultured Bacteroidaceae bacterium | reverse complement strand
GTTATTGTTTTCCACATATTCGAGAGTTATTTCCTTATGTTGTTTTCGATGTTGAGGATTGCTTCTTTTGCTTTGTCGTAGATGTCTGCCATGCCTTCGGCCTTTCCGCTTGGCGCGTAGCGCACGAATTCGCATTCATCCAGCACGGATATGAACTTTTCGATGTCTTGGTCCTGCAATCCTGCGTGTGCCATTTTTTCTTTTATGTTGTCGCGGTTGAGTTCCGACGTGTTGATGTTCAGTTTGTCGGCCATGTATCCCCAAAGCGCTTTGAGCACTTCGTCATAGAAGAGGTCGTGGTTGTTTGACGTTATCAGGGCGCTGGCCTTCTTCATCCTCTTTTTGAGTATTTTGTTTGCTTTCCTGTTGCGGTATTTTGCTATGTTCATGCTTTCATTCAGGTTCTGTCGGTATATGCAGAACAATGCGATGAAGAGGATTGATGGCAGGATATGCAACAGGGCGTAGCCCAAGCTTCCGGCTACGAAGCTGTCTCTTGACTTGTAGTTTGCGTTTCCGAGTTTTATGTGCTTGATGTCGCTTGCGAGGAGTTTGACGTCTTCTTTATGTACATTCCCGTAGTCGGCCGTTGCTGAGGCTTGGCTTGTTCCGTTGGCTGATTTGCCGACGTTGAGCGTAAAGGCACGTGTTGCCAGTTTCTTGTATGTCCCGGATTTTGTGTCGAAGTAGCTCAGGTTAAGGCTTGGTATCTCGTATTTCCCCGGATGGCGCGGTATTACAAGGTACTCGAAGATCTTGTTTCCTGACATTCCGCTGGATTTCATTACCACGTTTTCGCTTACCTTGGGGTCGTAGACTTCGAAGTCGGCGGGGAATTGCAGTTCAGGTGCGTTGACGAGCTTGAGGTTTCCGACGCCTGAGAGTATTAGTTTGTAGGTCACTGCGTCGTCGGCATTGACTTCCTCTTTAGTTATTGTCGATTCGAGGTTGAAGGAGCCTACCGCCCCTATGAAATTGTCGGGCCGTGGCGTTGGCAGCGGCTTTACATTAATCTTCAGCAAGGGTGTGCTCAATGATTTCTTCACCGTGACGTACGATGAGCCTCTGAAGAAAGCGTCGAACGGGTCGTTTGTGCGCACCTGCTGTGCCACTACTGCGTCGAACCTTGCCGGTGCTATCTCGATTGTCCCGCTGCGTTGCGGGAAGAGCAGGTATTGCTTGAGTATCGCCGTGTAGTAATTGCGTCCGTTGTAATGCTCCAACGAATTGCTTGCTGACTGCGAGACTTCTATTTCCTGCGAATGGAATCCGTTAAAGTCGGGCAGGTTGGCGTTTTCGAATCCCCTCAACGATACTGAGTAGTAGATTTTGTATGTGAGCAGGAATGCTTCTTGCTCGTAGACGTTCGTGCGGCTTGCTATGACACGCACGAAGAGGTCGTCATTTGAGACTGTCGCCGTGTTTGCTTGCTGTTGTTTTTGTGTCGTTTGCGTGCTTTGCGAGGGTCGTGAATCAGGCGGGAGCACCTCTATTTTCAAGGAGTTTGAGATTAGTTTCTCATCGTTGACCACTACCGTTGCTGCGGGTATTGAGAAAGTACCTTCCGTTGTTGCCTCGAGCGTGTAAGTGAATGTTATTGAGCTGCTCGTTGTTGTTGTGCCATTGATTATTTGCGTGCTGCTTGAGCGCGATGTGCTTGGCCCAAAGATGACGTTGAACCCTTGCAGCGTTGAGAATCCCCTGAAGTCTTTGACGTTTTCAGAGGTGTTTACGGTAAAGGTTACCCTAAATTGGTCGCCTTTGACGACTGTTTTGGGTGCTTCGGCTGTTATTGTGTGATTTTGGCTTGCTTGTAGCTGCACTCCGCACAACAAGAACAATATCAATGCAATGTTTTTCTTCATAGTACTCTGCTTACCAATTGTTTTCCAAGTCGCGTGCTTGTGCTTTGTTTATCTTTTGCTGCACTTGTTCGCTGATGCGTTTCTCGTCCTCCATTATTGAGTTGAGCATTTGCTCGGCATTTTCCATTGACATTTCCTCTTGTTGCTGTTGTTGCTGGTCCTGTTGGTTGTCTTGGTTCTGCTGCTCGTTTTGCTCTGACTGATCTTGGTTGTCGTTCTGGTTGTTCTGCTCGTTTTGCTGTTGTTGTTCTTGGTTATCTTGCTGCTGGTCGTCCTGGTTGTCTTGTTCTTCTTGCTCTTCTTGCATCATCAACGCTTTAGTAAGGTTGTATTTTGCATCGTTGTTGTTTGGGTCATTCCTCAGTGCGCTTTTGTATGCGTTAATGCATTCTTTGTACATCTGTTGTTTCTGGAATGCCACTCCGAGGTTGTAATATGCTTGTGCCAATTCTTGCTTTCCGGGTGCGTATTCTATTGCGCGCGCATATTCTTTAGCTGCCTCTGTGTAGTTTCGTGATTGCATTAGGTTGTTGCCGAGGTTGTTGTGTGCGGCGAACGACTTCATGTTGGTGTCTATTGCTTTCCGGTAAAGAGTTTCTGATGCGACATAAGAGCTGTCGTTGTACAATCGGTTTGCTTTTCGCACGTATGCCCGTTCTTCTTTCTGCGCCATTGTTGCAGCAAAGGCGACGAGCAAAGCGATGGCGGTCAACAAGTATCTTTTAGCAAGCATGTTCAGAACAATTTTATCTTTCGTATCATTCTATTCCTTTTGTTCATGATGAACAGTTCGAGGAGCAAAACGACAAACAGCATCCAAGCTATTGGCATGAACTGTTCATTGTATTCGGTGTAGACTTTGCTTTGCACGTCATCTTCGGCCAGTTTGTCGATTTGCGAGTCTATTGCCCTTTGCGCGGCGTTGTTGTTTGATATGTATGAATATATCCCTCCTCCTGCTTTGGCTAATTCCTGGCATAGTCCTTCATTGAATTTTGTCACGACGACGTTTCCTTCGCGGTCTTTCATGAAGTTGTCACTGCTGCCTATGGGTATCGGGCCTCCTTGCTTTGAGCCTATTCCGAGGACGTTGACTTGTATTCCTTTTTCTGCTGCCTCTTTTACGGCTTCAATTGCTCCGTGTTCATGGTTTTCGCCGTCGGTTATGACTATTATCGTCTTGGCAGAGTTCTGCATGGAAGTAAAGCTTCTTGCTCCGAGCCTTATGGCCTCTGCTACGTTTGTTCCTTGCCTGGCGATTAGCCTGGGCGATATGTTGTCGAGGAACATCTTGGCCGAGACGTAGTCGGATGTCATTGGCAGCTGTATGAATGCATCTCCGGCAAAGACTATCAGTCCCACTTTGTCGGTATTGAGCTTGTCAATCATGCGTGACACCAATAGTTTTGCTCTATCGAGGCGTGTGGGTGAAACGTCCCTTGCCATCATTGAGTTCGATATGTCGAGTGCTATCATCACTTCGACTCCCCGTCGTTTCACTGTCTCGTATTTGCCTCCGAACTGCGGCCTTGCGAAGATGAACACGCATAGCACAAAGGCGAGGAGGAGCAATGCGAATTTGGCGTTTACCCTGAATGACGAGTAGTTCGGCATCAGGAGCGCAATGAGTTCACTGTCGCCGAACTTCTTTATGTTCTTGCTTCTCCTGTAATTCGAATACAGGAAGAGCAATACGAAGACAGGAACTAATAATAATAGATATAAGTAAACCGGACTTTCAAATCGAAACATAATCAACTGCCCTCCCTGTTATGCTATCCTCCTTAATACTGTATTTCTCAGCAACAGATCCAGTGCCAAGGCTATCAATGCTACGAACGCGTAAGGCTGGTACTCTTCTTGCTTGGTTGAAAACTCTTTGACGTTGAGCTTTGTCTTTTCAAGTTTGTCAATTTCTTCATATACTTCCTTGAGCTTTGAATTGCTCGTTGCCCTGAAGTATTCACCGCCAGCGGTCATGGCTATGTCCCTGAGCACTTGTTCATCTATCTCGACTGGCATATTGACATACCTGACTCCCTTCGCTGTCGGGTAAGGATATGGTGCTTGTCCATTTGTTCCCACGCCGATGGTATATATCCTGACACCGAACTGCTTGGCTATTGCCGCCGCCGTCAACGGTGATATTGACCCGGCATTGTTCGTTCCGTCGGTGAGCAGGATTATTACTTTCGACTTTGCCTTGCTGTCTTTCAATCGTGTCACGGCATTGGCTATTCCCATTCCTATGGCAGTGCCATCTTGCACAAGATTACATTGCACGTTCTTGAAGAGGTTGAGCAGCACCTCATGGTCAATTGTCAGCGGGCATTGCGTGAAGCTTTCGCCTGCGAAGATTGTCAGCCCGATGTTGTCGGTAGGCCTTCCGTTGATGAACTGTGCTGCCACGTCTTTTGCTGCCTCGAGGCGGTTAGGTTTCAAGTCCTCTGCCAGCATGCTTGTTGAGATATCGATTGCGAGCATTATGTCTATGCCTTCTATCTCTGTGTTCTGCCAACTGTCTGATGACTGCGGGCGCGCCAGGATCATGATTACCATTGACAATGTCACCGTGCGCAGGACAAATGGGGCATGGACGAGGTACTCCTTCCACGACTTTGCGAGTGAGCCGTATGATGACGTGTCGGACACCCTGATTGATGGTTCGATGTTCCTATGTTTGAGGATATACCAAACTATGTAGGCAACGACTATGATGAACAGGGCAAAAGCATATTTGTTAGCGAATTCCATCACTGTAATGAATTAAATCAACATTAGCTTTACCTCTAAAACCAAAAGCACCAGAAAAGCGATGAAGGCGACCGTTGCTATGGCTATGATACCGAGCAGCAGCATCTTCATTCGTTTGCTGCGCGGTTCCTCAATGACTACATCGCGTGGTTTTTCACGTTCTGCCTCGGTAGGTTCTATTTTCGTCTTGTTTATGAACGCCACTGCCGTAAGCAGGTTTGCGTCATTCTCGTTCAACAGTGGCACATGTTTAGCGAATTTGACCAAATCGGCCACGCTGAAAAGCGATTGCAATTCGCGCAGCGATTCTTTGTCATTGCTTTCCAAGAGTTTGCTGATTATCTCAGAGGAGGTCATTTCCATGGCATTGAAATTGAAACGCCCGGCTATGTAAACCCTCAATGCTTCGGTCAATGACGTGTAATAATCCTTCGGGTTCGACGAATGCGGCATATTGCCGGCTTTGATTTCCTCTATTATTTTCTCTGCCTTTTCGTGGGGCAACAGCGGCGGCTCGACGCGCACGATCCTTATGATTGGCTTGTTGTCCTTGTATCGGATGAAAAGGAACACGGCTGCCGCCAGAAGCGCTATTGCTATGATGGCAAATGCAATCATAGCTACCCAATCAGCAAAGACGAACTCGGGAGCTACTATATCTGCGGCATCCTTTATTGCGTTGACATCGTCATTGTCGATAGGAAACCTGTACACGCGGAGAACCAAATCATTTGATTCATATTCGTTTCCTCCAACATAAACCTTGAAACCCGGTATGTGGTAGAATGCCGAGTCGAAGGAGGCGACAAAGTACGTTTGCAGTATTGACATCCTCTGTCCTTCATTCAAGAACGAGGTGTCGGGCATCAACGTTTCGATGATTTCCAAACCGGGTACGACAAAGTCTTTGAGTTCAGGGAAAACCACCTTTGTGCCGCTGTCGACCGTCGTTTCGACTGTCAAGCGCGATTGCGAGCCGATGAACATCTCGACCGAATCCAATTTAGAGTTGACAATGACATTCTGTGAGCAAAGCGGGGAGGCCATGGCTGCACAGATGGCAAAGAACAAAACAAATTTCACCTTCAACCTGTTATCCATTAGATTTTCCTCGATCTTTTTGCAAATAGCGACATGAGAGATTTGACAAAGTCCTCGTCAGTCCTGATTGAAACAGAATCAACCTTGCAACGCGCAAAGACGTTCTTGA